>SEDB01000061.1 GCA_004210715.1 Pedobacter sp. | reverse complement strand
CGATGGTTTAACTATTTTCAGTTTGTCACGGAAACACGGAGTACACGGAATTGGGTTTTTAATTAACCAAAGATAAACAGGATAAATACAGATGGATTCGAAATAGCTTTCCGTGGTTTTTGTGTTTCCGTGGCAAAACAATAGGTAATTAGAAAGAAAATATTAAAAAGAACTTCTGTTTTTGTTAAGTAAACCTGATTGTAGTGGAAATATTTTTTGTTCATTGATAGAATTAGATTGCCACGTCGTTCCTCCACGCAATGACGGAATTTGAGCACAACACAATGACAAAAAGATTGAAACAAAAAGCAGGGCTGCCGCAACCGAAAAACTATTGTTTTTGTTTTTCAAAACATTAAAAAATCCTGCAGTTTCACATTCCATTTTCCACCTTAAATTTTCCATTAAAAACTATATCTTTGCGCAAAGATGAAGCATATACGTAATTTTTGCATTATTGCACATATTGACCATGGCAAGAGCACTCTGGCCGATAGGTTATTAGAATATACAGCGACGATTTCGCAGCGTGAAGCGCAGGCGCAATTGCTCGATAACATGGATTTGGAGCGTGAGAGAGGCATAACAATAAAAAGTCATGCCATACAAATGAACTACAAAGTTGGAGATATTGAGTATAATTTTAACTTAATTGATACACCTGGACACGTAGATTTTTCTTATGAAGTTTCGCGTTCTATTGCAGCCTGCGAGGGAGCTTTGCTTATTGTTGATGCCTCGCAAGGAATTCAGGCACAAACGATTTCCAATTTATATTTAGCTTTAGAGCACGACCTTGAGATTATTCCGATTTTAAATAAAATGGATTTGCCTGGGGCGATGCCTGAGGAAGTGAAAGACCAGATTATTGATTTAATTGGTTGTAAACGTGAAGATATTATTCCTGCATCGGGTAAAACCGGAATGGGGATTCCTGATATTATTCAGGCCATTGTAGACCGTGTTCCTGCTCCTGTTGGCGACCCTGAAGCGCCATTACAGGCCTTAATTTTCGATTCAGTTTTTAACTCCTTCAGAGGTATTATTGCGTATTACAAAGTAGTTAACGGCGAAATTAAAAAAGGCGATAAGGTAAAATTCATTAATACCGGCAAAGAATACCTGGCTGATGAAGTGGGTATTTTAAAACTGGATATGGCGCCACGTAA
The DNA here is from genome assembly GCA_004210715.1 of Pedobacter sp. Lineage (GTDB taxonomy): Bacteria > Bacteroidota > Bacteroidia > Sphingobacteriales > Sphingobacteriaceae > Pedobacter. The sequence continues at coordinate 9,811 of SEDB01000061.1, read as the reverse complement.
TGTGGTTAAAACAGGAGATGTGGGTTACATTATTTCAGGAATTAAAGAAGCCAGAGAAGTAAAAGTTGGGGATACAATTACCACTACTGCAAGACCATCGCTAGATGCAATTCAGGGTTTTGAAGAAGTAAAACCTATGGTTTTCGCTGGTATTTATCCTGTTGATACCGATGAGTTTGAGGAACTTCGCGAAGCGATGCACAAATTGCAGTTAAACGATGCGTCTATCGTTTTCGAACCAGAAAGTTCTGCTGCATTAGGCTTTGGTTTCCGTTGCGGATTCTTAGGAATGTTGCATATGGAGATTATTCAAGAACGTTTGGAACGTGAATTCGACATGACAGTTATTACCACTGTTCCCAACGTATCATACGTTGCTCATACCACCAAAGGCGATGAAATTTTTGTAAATAATCCATCTGATTTGCCAGACCCAAGTAAATTGGATTCGGTTGAAGAACCTTACATTAAAGCTAACATTATTACCAAAGCCGATTTTGTTGGCCCTGTAATGTCACTTTGTATTCAGAAAAGAGGAACGATTGTAAACCAATCATACCTAACATCTGACCGCGTTGAATTGGTTTTTGAAATGCCAATGGGTGAAATTGTATTCGATTTTTACGATAAGTTGAAGACAATTTCTAAAGGTTACGCCTCTTTCGATTATCATCAGGTTGGTTACCGCAAATCGGATTTGGTTCGTTTAGATATGTTAATCAACGATGAACCTGTTGATGCTTTATCTTCATTAATCCACCGCAGTAACGCTTACGATTTCGGAAAGAAAATTTGTGAGAAATTAAGAGAGCTAATCCCTCGTCAGCAATTTGAGATTAAAATACAAGCATCTATCGGTGCTAAAGTTATTGCCCGCGAAACGCTTAGTGCTTTACGCAAGGATGTTACGGCTAAATGTTACGGTGGCGATATTTCTCGTAAACGTAAGTTATTGGAGAAACAGAAAAAAGGTAAAAAACGTATGCGCCAGGTTGGAAACGTAGAAATTCCACAAAGTGCATTTATGGCGGTTTTGAAATTAGATTAGATATAGAATCAAGATACAAGTATCAGGTAGCATGATGAATTGCTCTTCTTGATACTTGATACTTACTCGATACTTTAAAAATGAAATTATTAGACGGTAAATACGTATCAGAAAAAGTTAAAGTTCAAATTGCTGAAGAAGCTGCAGAATTTTTAAATAAAAGCGGTCGTAAGCCACACTTAGTTGCCATTTTGGTTGGTAATGATGGTGGTAGCGAAACTTATGTGGCCAGTAAAATGAAAAACTGTGAAAAAGTAGGTTTTAAATCTTCACTTCACAGGTATGATAATTCGGTTACTGAGGCTGAATTGTTGGCGAAAATTGAAGAAATTAACCAAGATGCTGATGTTGATGGATTAATTGTTCAATTGCCATTACCAAAACATATCGACCCTGAAAAAGTTACAGAAACAATTGATTACCGTAAAGATGTTGATGGTTTTCATCCCGTAAATTTGGGTAGAATGATGCGCAACCTGCCTTGTTTTATTCCAGCTACACCCTATGGTATTTTATTGATGTTGCAAGAATACAATATTGATACCACTGGTATGCATTGCGTTGTGGTTGGTAGAAGTAATATTGTAGGCAGCCCGATGAGTATTTTAATGGCTCGTAATGCAAATCCTGGTAATTGTACAGTAACACTAACACATTCTCGTACAAAAGATTTGAAAGAACAGGTTTTGCAAGCAGATATTATCATTGCGGCTATTGGTAAAAAGAACTTTATTACTGTTGATATGGTTAAACCTGGCGCAATCATTATTGATGTGGGTATTAACCGCGAAACATCTACAGAAACCAAATCTGGCTTTAAACTTTATGGCGATGTAGATTTCGAAAACGTTGCTCCATTATCATCATACATTACTCCTGTTCCAGGTGGCGTGGGCTTAATGACGATTGTTGGCTTGTTGAAAAACACTTTGGCATCAGCTAGAAAAGAAATCTATAGTTAGGTAAAAGGTATTAAGGTTGAGGGCTTAGGGTAAAACCAAGCGTTATAAAAATCAAAAAAGCAACTCAAATAATGAGTTGTTTTTTTTACGTATAATATTTTCTATTTATACGTAAAAAAATTATCTTTGAATACATATTAATATGCTATGGATACAAAATTAACATTAAGTTTTAATCAGGATGTTGTTACAAAAGCAAAAAAATATGCTGCTGATAACAACATTAGCTTATCCAGATTAATTGAGCATTTATTAACCCAAGTTACTGCAAGTGATTACAAATCGTTAGAAGATTATCCAATTTCTGATTGGGTAAGCATGGTTGCAGAGGGAGAAGTAAAATATAAAAAAACAGTTAAGCCAAGTCGCAAGGCATTAAAAGATGAATTCTTTTCTTCTAAAAAGTAATCAATGAAAATATTTTTAGATGCCAATGTTTTGGTTTCTGTATTGAATAAGGAATACCCTTTATTTACTTATTCTTCGAGGATTTTAAGCTTAGCATCTCATCCAAAATTTGAAGTTTACACTTCTCCACTTTGTTTGGCTATTGCTTTTTACTTTGCAGAAAAGAAACACAAATCTCAGTTAGCAAAACAAAAAATAGATTTGCTTTGCCAGCACATTAAAATTGCTCCAAATGTATCTAAAGGGGTTTTTGATACATTATCAAATAAATCCATTCACGATCTTGAAGATGGTTTAGAATATTATGCTGCCGAATCTGCTGATTGCAAATGTATTATTACGGAAGATATTGAAGATTTTTATTTCGCTGATATTGAAGTATTGAATTGCCAGGAATTCTTTAAAAGACATTTATTGAATTAATTTATAATACAATCGTCACCCTGAATTCATTTCAGGGTCTCTTTAAAATAATTGATGAAGATGCTGAAATAAATTCAGCATGACGAAATCGTATCCTATCCCCAAAGCCTACTCCACCAACTTTCTTCAAAGCCTACATACAATCCATCTTCTCGTAGTTCAGTTGCATAAATATTGATATAATCTCCTTGTCCTTTCGCTCCTCTTCCGGTATCTAAATCATAGGCATAGCGATGAATAGGACAAATTAAATGACCATTTTTGCACCATCCGCCAGAAAAATGACCACCAGCGTGAGGGCAATAGGATTGCGTAGCTATAATTTTATCATCATTATTAATGATACAAACTTGTTTCCCATTTACCTCAACAGTTTTAATTGAATCTGCTGCTGGAACTTGAGTCGTATTTAGCGCTTTAAACCACTTCATTGGACTAAAATAAGTAATTATATATCAGTATTATTTCATCTTTGCATTAATTTTTGAAAGAGGAACTGCTACACCATATTTTTTTAAGATATTTGCATCCTCAAAAATGAAACAAAACATACCAGAAGACGGCACATTACTTCCTTTAATGGAAGAGTTCTACACGATACAAGGCGAAGGATTTAATACTGGCAAAGCGGCATATTTTATACGTTTAGGCGGTTGCGATGTAGGTTGCCATTGGTGCGATGTTAAGGAAAGCTGGGATGCTGAAATGCACCCATTAACACCTGCCGATATTATTGTAGAAAACGCTGATAAATTCCCTGGTAAGGCTGTGGTTATTACTGGTGGCGAACCGTTAATTTATAACCTTGATTACTTAACCAATAAGCTTAAAGAAAGAGGAATTTTAACTTTTATCGAAACCTCTGGCGCTTATCCGCTTTCTGGAAACTGGGATTGGATTTGTTTATCGCCAAAGAAATTTAAGGCACCACGACCAGATATTACACCTTTTGCACACGAGTTAAAAGTTATCGTTTTCAATAAAAGCGATTTCAAATGGGCAGAAGAATATGCAGCAATGGTCTCTCCTACCTGTAAATTATACCTTCAACCAGAGTGGTCAAAATCAAAGGAAATTACGCCAATGATTATCGAATATGTAATGGCCAACCCGAAATGGGAAATTTCATTACAAACGCACAAATTTTTAAATATTCCTTAAATAGTTTACATTAGCTTTGATAACCAAATGTTAATGTAATGAAATACTGGTTTCTCTTAATCTTTAGCATATCAAGTGCTTTTTGCTTTGCTCAAAGTTCGTCAAATAGAAAGGCACAAACATTTTTTGAAAAGGCTGGCCCATTAATACAAAAACAGGATTATGCTTCGGCAGAAGAAGCTTTGAAAAGTGCTGTCGATGCCGACCCATTATTTCAAAATGCGCATATCTTATTGGCAGCCGTGTATAAGTTGCAGAAAAAATATGTTGATTCAAAAGCTGCCTATCAAAAAGCCATACTCATTAATAAAAATGTCTTACCTGAAGTAATATATGGGTTAGCGGAGATGGAGTTTGCCACGCAAGAATATGATAAAGCCAAACAACATTTTAATGAATTTTTATCATCAAATAGTTCTTCTGAACGAGTTAAACTAGCGAAAAAATATTTACTCGACTGTGATTTTGCAGCGCTTGCCATCCGGAAACCTGTAAAATATATGCCAACTAATCTCGATAATGGCGTTAACACCACTGACGCAGAATATTTCCCTGCTTTAACTGCTGATGGAGAAACATTGGTTTTTACACGTCAGGTTAACGGAAACGAAGATTTTTGGACCTCGCAGTTTAAAAATAATTCTTGGGGACTAGCGACACCATTATCAGCTAATATCAATACAACGAAATATAATGAGGGCGCACAAACTATTTCGCCTGACGGCAAATATTTGTTCTTCACTGGTTGTAACCGGCCAGATGGATTAGGCCGTTGTGATATTTATGTCTCACATCGAGAGGGAAAAGATTGGGGAGAACCTTATAATATTGGCAAGCCGGTTAATTCTGAGTACTGGGAATCGCAGCCTGCCATAAGTCCAGATGGTAGAACTTTGTATTTTATCAGCAATCGTCCGGGTGGCTCTGGTGGTTATGACATCTGGAAAAGTACCATCACTGATGATGCTAAATGGGGACCAGCTATAAATCTTGGTTCTGAGATCAATACACCTTACGATGAAAATACACCATTTTTGCATGCTGATGGAAAGACACTTTATTTTTCTTCGGATGGTTGGCCAGGCTTTGGTAATAAGGATATTTTCTACAGCAGAATGGATGATGCGGGGAAATTTAACAAACCTGTTAACATCGGCTACCCAATAAATTCATTTGATGATGAAAGTGGCTTAATTGTTAGTGCTGATGGAAATTTGGGAATGTTTTCTTCAAATTTAAAAGATGGCTTTGGTAGTCAGGATATTTATAGTTTTGGGCTACCTGAAATTGCAAAACCACTAAAAGTATCGTATGTAAAAGGAATTGTAAGGGATAAGGAAACCAAGAAAACGATAGAAAGCAATGTCCAGGTTATCGATTTAAAATCTAATAAAACAGTTTTTGATGATTATACCGATCCTGAAACTGGTCAGTTTTTAGCGGTTATGCCGATAGGTAGTGATTACCTATTTAATGTTAATGCCGAAGGTTATCTGTTTTATTCAGAAAATTTTGAATTAAAAGCTGGAGATATCAATAAGCCTTACCAAATAGAGGTTTACATTGAAAAAATTAAGCAAGGCGGAAATGTAACGTTAAAAAATATTTTTTTCGATACAAATAAATACAACTTACTACCTGCATCTATTCGCGAGCTTGATTTATTAATAGATTTCTTAAATCAAAACGCGAGTGTAAATATCGAAATTCAGGGACATACTGATCACGTTGGTGATGCTAAACTAAATGAAAAATTATCCTTAAACAGGGCAAATGCTGTTTATGAATACCTGATTAAACATGAAATTGATGCTAACAGACTTACCTTTAAAGGCTTTGGTGCGAGTAAACCCATCGCAGATAATAAGACTGAACTGGGTAGAAAAAATAACCGCCGAACTTCATTTGTGATTACAAAGGTGTAGCCATTCAGGTATTAAAAACAAACTTTCCTAAAACTTCTTACCTTTCATAACTCTTATTTCAGAACCTTCAGCTAGCATTACTGAATTTGGTATATTGTTGTTTAAGAAAGCAAAATCACTTCCATAATTAATCCCAAAATCTACTTCAATTTTATAATCTTTAATTGGATAGGCTTCCCAACGTGGATGCTCTACGCCATATTCAGAAGTTCTGTTTGGTCCGATTTTAGTGTAGCCCCAATAATGCTCCGTAATAAATTCTTCTTCGCTGCCAACTGCAATTTCTTCAGCGTTTGATGAAGCCGTAATGGAAAACTTATTCCAAGTTCTGTTTTTCCAAAGGTAATCTATTTCCAACTGATGTTCCTGCTCAATCCAAACATGCTTCATTGGTAAAGTTTGGTAATTTTCTTTGTAAATGGTATTGGCAACAAAAGTTATAGCGGGTAATGGAACAATTTCTTTAATAAAAACCACTCCTCGTTTCCATTCGTTCCCATCTTTGTATTTCACATAAAATCGAAGATTTACCTCCTCAAAATTGGTATGTAAAGGAATATTGAAACCTCTTAATTTCACATCAACAAACATAAAACCAACCAGGCTTACATAATATTTACCTTGCCAGTCATCCAGTTCAGTCTGTGGTGGTAAATATTTCAAGAGTATTTCTTTATCTACTTCATACTGGGCCAAAGCAAGCTTTCGCCATTCTGCAGTAAGAAATACTTTTGGAGTGGCCATATTTTATAAAATTGCTTGTCTGATGCGGATTAACTTCGTTAAGGTTTCTTCTAGCAAATCTAAATGCAGCATATTTGCACCATCTGACTTAGCATTTGCGGGATCTGGATGCGTTTCAATAAATAAACCATCGGCACCAACAGCAATTGCAGCCTTTGCAATAGTCGAGATCAATTCCGGTTTCCCACCAGTTATGCCACTACTTTGATTGGGTTGTTGTAATGAGTGTGTACAATCCATCACCACCGGAACGCCGAAACTTTGCATCTCAGGCAAGCCACGATAATCAACAATCAAATCCTGATAACCAAATGTGTTCCCTCTATCAGTTAAGATTACTTTATCATTTCCAGCTTCTTTAATTTTTTCTACTGCAAATTTCATTGAACCAGCAGATAGAAATTGACCTTTTTTTACGTTAACCACCTTACCAGTTTCAGCAGCAGCAATTAACAAATCAGTCTGACGGCAAAGAAAAGCTGGAATTTGCAGTACATCTACATAGGCAGCAGCCATTGCTGCCTCACTACTTTCATGTATATCGGTTACGGTTGGCACACCAAATTCACGAGCAACTTTTTCTAATATTTTTAGTGCTTTTTCATCGCCGATTCCAGTAAAAGAACTGCCTTTGCTCCTGTTTGCTTTGCGGTAAGAGCCCTTGAAAATATATGGAATTTGTAGTTTATCGGTAATTGTAATAATTTTTTCAGCAATGCGCATGGCAATATCTTCGCCCTCAATTGCACATGGACCAGCCATTAAAAAGAAATTTCCCGATTCGGTATTTTTTATATTATTTAAATAGTTAAGCATGTAAAATGGGTTATGGAATAGTATGATGGGAAATACGAAAGAACATATCATCCGTCACGGCTAGTTTCCTAGTTCCGACATAAATTTAATTCGCATCAATTGGATTTCTTCACGGGTGTAATCCGTTTCGCCAAGCTCATTTAGTGCTTCATCAATCGAATCACTTTCAGCAGCACGGAAGTAATCAAAAACCTCGTCTTGCCTATCATCATCAATTACTTCATCAATGAAATAGTTTAAATTTAGCTTTGTACCAGAATTCACAATCGATTCTACTTCTTTTAGAATTTCTTCATAACTGATGCCTTTGGAATCTGCAATATCCTCTAACCCAATCTGCCGATCAATATTTTGAATAATAGAAACTTTCATTTGCGACTTGTTGGCCTGTGTTTTAATAATCAGGTCAATTGGTCGCTCAATATCATTATCCTCTACATATTTTTTAATCAGCTCGATAAAAGAATTTCCAAATTTCATCGCTTTACCAGAACCCACTCCCGAAATCTGTTTTAATTCTTCGGTTGTAATTGGATAATGTGTACACATTTCTTCCAATGAAGGGTCTTGAAAAACTACAAAAGGCGGAACACTTTTTTGCTTGGCAATTTTCTTCCGTAAATCCTTAAGCAACTGCAACAAATGAGTATCCAAAGCACCAGTGCCTTGTTTTACATCGTCCTCATCATCAACCATGCCCGTTTCAATTGGCTCATTTAAAATAAATTTCAAGCTATAAGGATTAACGATGAAGTCTTTCCCTTGTTTCGTTAATTTTAATAAACCGTAGTTGTCAATATCCTTAAAAAGGAAATTATTTAAGACTGCCTGGCGGATAACAGATTTCCAAAGCAACTCTCCATCCTGCTTTCCTATTCCGAATTGAGGTAATTTACTGTGCTCGTAAGCGATGGTTTGTGCCGTTTCTAAACCAAGAAATACATTTAATAAATGGGCATCATCAAACTTTTCCCCTTCTTTATCAATAAACTTTAACAAAGTTGATAATTGCTCTTCGGCATCAAATTGCTTTTTAGGCTTTCTACAATTATCACACATGCAATTGCAGCCTGTTTCATTAAAATTTTCACCGAAATAATGAAGAATTTGTTTACGGCGACAAACACCAGACTCAGCATAATCTATTACTTCTTTTAATATTTGAGTACCAATTTCACGTTCTGAAACTGGTTTATCCTTCATAAATTTAGCAAGCTTGTCTACATCTTTTTGAGCGTAGAATGCAATGCAAACACCTTCTCCACCATCACGACCAGCTCTACCAGTTTCCTGATAATAACCTTCCATACTTTTCGGCACATCGTGATGAATTACAAAACGAACATCAGGTTTATCAATTCCCATACCGAATGCAATTGTAGCTACAATTACTTCAGCATCTTCCATCAAAAATCTATCCTGCGTATCTGCCCTAACTTTCGGTTCTAAACCAGCATGGTAAGGCAAGGCACTAATTCCATTTAGGTTTAACGCTTCGGCAACCTCCTCAACTTTTTTACGACTTAAACAATAAATAATCCCAGATTTACCTGGATTGGATTTAATGTACTTTATTATTTCTTTTGTAATATCCCTTTTTGGGCGGATTTCATAAAATAAGTTCGGTCTATTAAATGACGATTTAAAAAGAGTAGCCTCGGTCATGCCAAGGTTCTTCATAATATCTTGTTGCACTTTTGGTGTTGCAGTTGCTGTTAAAGCTATAATTGGAATGTTATTTCCTAAACCAGCAATCACTTGTTTAATTTTGCGGTACTCAGGTCTGAAATCATGTCCCCATTCTGAGATACAGTGTGCCTCATCAACCGCTACAAAAGAAATCTTAATCAAATTTAAAAACTCAATATTATCTTGTTTCGCCAATGATTCAGGCGCAACATACAATAACTTGGTCTGCCCGCTTAAAAGGTCAGATTTTACTTGAGTAATTTCAGATTTGTTTAGGGATGAGTTAAGAAAATGGGCAATGCTGTCATTTCCACCAAATGCCCTTAATTGGTCCACTTGATTTTTCATTAATGCAATTAACGGAGAAATAACAATTGCCGTTCCTTCACTCATTAAAGCTGGTAATTGATAGCAAATAGACTTCCCTCCGCCCGTTGGCATAATAACAAATGTATTATTGCCTTCTAAAATATTAGTTATGATCGACTCCTGATCACCTTTGAAATTATCAAACCCAAAGAAATTTTGCAGGTTATCAAATAACGACTTTTTCACGTCCATTTTGTGTAATAAAATATGCGATGCTATTTTTGTATCCAAAATAACATAATTTTACAAGAATTTCAAGTATTAAC
>SEDB01000391.1 GCA_004210715.1 Pedobacter sp. | reverse complement strand
ATATCTTTTCGTGATATTACATTGATCTGAGCGTTCCAAAACACATATAAATCAAACAATTGCGAGAACTGATCAATTTGTTTTGCTGTTAAATCAGGAAAATATTTTAAAACGATATCATGTTTTACGTCAGCCATAATTAAAATTAAAAGTAGAAGGTTAAAAGTTTAAAGTCAAATGCTCCAAATTGCATCATGTTACTATGAATCTAAATTTTCAATGGTTTTCAATTATAAATCTTATTTCCAATTAACTTTTTTTTTGCCAAACATGGCTAAAAATCCATTCATGGTTAAAAAGACAAACAAAAGTATATCTAATATTGGGAACCACCAACGTAAATCGCCACAGTTTAACCGTTTCAACAATTTCGGGTACACAAAACATTTAATAATAATGCTTAGCAAAAGAATCCCACCAGCCAAATATTGTGCTTCTCTAGTTAGAAACATGCATCCAACAAAAAATCCGTAAAACAAAAACTGAAATATAATCTGCAGGCTTAATATGAATTTGTGCTTTGGTTTATACATTTTCCCAGCCCCAAAATGACGTTTTTTCTGTTTAAGATAGCCACTCCATGTGCGATTTGGCTCACTCCAAACATGACTATCCTTGTTCAGCCTAATCTCGGTATTAGAGTTATTAGCATGTGCATTTACAAATAAATCATCATCGCCCGAGGGAATATGCATGTGTGCTGCAAAACCTTTATTTTTGAAAAAAAGCGATTTCTTATAAGCCATGTTTCTACCTACTCCCATGTATGGCATCCCTTTCAAAGCAAAACCAAGATAATTTACTGCTGTAAAAAAAGTTTCAAAACGGATTAAAGCATTCAACAAGCTTCTACGTTTCAGGTAGGGAGAGTAACCTAAAATAATATCAGTATGATCATCAGCTGACTGCTGCATATCCATCAACCAGTTTTCGGATGCAGGTGTACAGTCGGCATCAGTAAAAACCAACCAATCGTGTTTTGCAGCTTTGATTCCCATGGTAACAGCGAATTTTTTGCCTGCAATAAACTTTTCGTTGTCTAAAATTTTAACCACTTTAAGATTACTATATTTCTTCTCCCAGGTTTCCAAAAACTCTTCTGTACCATCCCAAGAACGATCATTTACCACCACAACTTCAAATTCAGAATAATTCTGGCTTAATATCGCTGGTAAATATTGCTCCAGGTTTTTAATCTCATTTCTGGCACAGATAATTACACTTATTGGTTTTCTAGTAGATAAAGGGACCTCTTCAATTTTGGCATTTGCCAATTTTAAGTGGACAAAAAGAACGAAGTATAACTGAACGATTAAGCAAAATGCTAAAGCAGAAAGCAGTATAATTTCAAGTAGGGTTAATATCACGATGGTTAAATAAATAGGCGCAAATTTCTCATTTTTAATCTGCAATAAACCCTATGTTGAAAAAAACATCCAAATATTACTATAAAGAAACAGTTGCAATGTTTGGTACACCAGCATTTTTTGCCATTTCTGCTAATTGCTGTTTATGGGTAGCAGAAAGTTTGCCCGATTGTTTGATGGTTTGAGCCAGCATACTATGATTATACATAAAACTTAATATCCATTCACGCCGCTGATCTTCGGATAATTTAGCAAGCTGATCTTTGACTGGACCTTTCGCCATATTATTTCTGATCGTATTACGAAGATTAATCACTTTCTTATTGTCAGCTTTGGTTTGATGATACATTTCCCAATTCCATGCAATTCCAGTTGCCAATATATCCGATAAATAAGTATTCTTTAAGCCATACACCCTACTTTTCGTATTGAAATGATACATTGTTCTGGTACTGGAAAGAAAACTTCTTATTTTATTTTGATCATTATTCTTGTTGCCTGCCATCAAACTTTTTGCAATTTTTTCCTCAAACCTACTGTAGTTACTAGCACCCAAATAAATATAATCTGCGTTACTGGACTTACTAATGGTATTACTGCCGCTGTTTTTGAAAGCATTGCTCATCACACTCTGGCTTAACGCATTGTAACCGTGTCCCATTCCCAGGCTTAGTGTTGCTGAAGCATCGTACTGCGCAAAAGCTGTTAAATTAATAACCACGCTTAAAATTAATATTAGCTTAAATCGAATAAATAATCTCATACCAAAAAAAGGATTGTGTTAATTAAACGCCCAGTCTATTTTATTGTTTGCTTTACGCCATTAAACTAATTAACAGTACATATAGGTGTTTTAAATTTGTTACTTTTGCAACCTATATGAAATTTACTTTACAGGCTAACGACCCATTATCAAAAGCCAGAGCTGGAACAGTGACCACCGCTCACGGCGAAATACAAACACCAATCTTTATGCCTGTGGGCACCGCCGGAACGGTGAAAGCTGTTCATCAACGTGAGTTGAAAGAAGATATTGATGCACAAATTATTCTCGGAAATAC
>SEDB01000390.1 GCA_004210715.1 Pedobacter sp. | reverse complement strand
ACCACTTTCGCATCCAACCCTAAATAGATACAGGCAGCGTAAGACCAACCCATGGCCATCATTTCTCCACCCGCATGTAAATCGTTATTGGGCAGGTTATCGCTCATTTCCTTCCTAATTTCAGGCGGCATACAGGCCAAATGTCCCGCTTCATGCAAAATATCACCCGGATAAAGCAATTGGTCTATGTCAATAATCAGCGTGCCCTCATTCATTTTTACCCCTGGAAGAAAGGTATCTCCCTTTATTGGCTCAAGCTTATAAAGAATACCAATATCTCTTAAAAACGACAGAATGACTTGGGTAGAATGTTCCATTTTATTTGGTCAACCACAGGGTTGATAACTTAACTTAGCTAAAAAAGCCTAAGCCTATTGATTTAGAAACATTAGGCTCAAGCTTTTCTCACTAAAAACTATTTAAAATTATATTTCAACCCGATTTCAAACTCTCCGTTAGTATAATTTTGTAAGTCGGATGTATTACTGGTGTAGAAAACAAGAATAGACAATTGATTTTGATAAGTGGTTCCTGCGCCTAATGTAAAGCTATTGGTGCTGTGGTAAATTGAGCTTAGCAACAACTTATTTCCCCAAAATTGGGTATTTAAACCCAGGTCAACAATATCACGATAATTTTCTATGCCTCTATAGGTCAATTTAGGTTCTAAAACACTCAATACACTGTTAGGGCTTAAGAATTTATAAGAAACCGCTCCGAAATAACTCGAGCGATCCACTACTGTTCTAACCAGATCCCGGTTAAAAAAACGCTTCATATTGGGTAGCGCACCCTGAATGGTTAAACGATTGGTTCTAAAGGCGATTCCAAAATCGCCATCAAAGTAGAGCTTACGCTGATTAAAATTGTTTAGGCTCATATCGCTCTGGTCGCCCCTTACTTTACTAAAGTCAATCCATTCGTTCATCACTCCAGCAGATAAACCGAAATCAATATAACTATCACCGCTGCTTAAGGGCAGGTGATAAGCAAAACTACCTTTAATATTCGTACGCTGTATTACACCCGATGTTTCATTATAAAAGGAAAGTCCGGCACCAACTTTATTGTTCTCAGAACCATAGGTAGCAGTTACCGCCTGCATGGATGGCGCACCATCTACCGCGGTCCATTGCGCTTTGTATGCTGCATTGGCTTCCCAGCCCGCTGTAATACCAGCCATGGCCGGATTATTTAAATATTGATTTTGATAGTACATGGTACCCATAGGGTTTAGCTGACTATAAGCTGCGAAACTCAACAGCAACATCAATGGGAATAATAACTTTTTCATGTTTGATATTTTTATTTCCCGGCCATTCATGGAATAAAAGACCGGGAATACTTTACTATTGTCCTATTATTGTGATATAACCTTTTCTAACACCTATACCTGGGCCGAAATCAATGATATAGTAATAACTACCCTCTGGCAGTACCGCCCCTTTAAAAGTACCATCCCAGGTGTTGTTGTATGTTTTCATTTCAAAAACACTTTTCCCTGCCCGATCAAATACTTTAACCAGGTTATTAGGATACATATCGATATTCTCTATTATCCAGGTATCATTTTTACCATCGCCGTTTGGTGTAAGTACGTTCATAATATTTAACACCTGGAAATCTGCCCTTACCTCTAAAGTGAAACTTCGGGTGCTGCTTCTTCCAAACTGATTGAAACCTGTTACCGTATAAGTTGTATTTGCGTTCGGCCTAACCGTTAAGGCTGCTGTATTCTGCCCGCTGATGACCCCATTTGCATTGCTCCATTGATAGGTAACTGCTCCGCTTGCAGTAAGGATAGCCGTTTCACCTTTACTTACACTTGCACCTTTATTGCTTACAATACTAATGTTAGGAGCCGGATTATCAATAATGATCAGGTTTTGAGATACAGCAGTTGCAGCAGCAAAATTGGCATCGCCAGCCTGGTCTGCTGTAATTGTCACTGTTCCTGCGCCACGAATTTCCACCTGGTTACCATTTATTATACGGGCAATATTGGTGTTGCTACTGCTATAGCTGATGGTTAAACCAGAGCTTGCAGTTGCCGTTAAATCAAATACTGGATCTGTTGACAATTTGCTGCCAAATATGCCTTGGTTTTATTGTCCAGCGTAACCACTAGATTTTTTCTATTAATGATTAAACTAGCATTATTAAAAGTGATGAGGTAGTTTGTACCAGCAGATAAATTATTCTGATTGATCACATAACTGCCTACATTTTCTCCCACAGCTCTTGTCAGCGTACCCGTTAATACATCTCCGGTAACCAGTGCCGATGTTGGTAACGTATAGGTTAATGCCGGATCAACGTCTCCGTAGATCTTATTTTTGCTATCTGCTGTAATTACAATAGGCTTAGCGCTAATGTTTGCAGTAGTAGAGGCAACGGTAGTTAAACTGTAATTACCCGCTTTCGATCCTGTTAGCGTCATTCCCGATGCGGTAACCACTTTAGCTGTACCTACATTTTTATCTGCAAATGCAGCTGTGCTACCCGTTAAATTTACATCCGCGACATCAGCAACCAGTACACCTGTAAGACTGCCCGATAGAATACTTGCATTGGTTCTTCCATCATAAATTTTATTGGCTGCCGTAAAGCTACCAGATATACCTTTTGCGCTGATATTTGCCGTGGTATTATTTACCGCACCTAATGAATAGTTACTCGCTTTGGCACCTCCCAATGTCATACCCAATGCAGTAACAGTTTTACCCACACCAGCATTGGCATCTGCAAAAGCTGCACTTCCACCTGTTAGGGTTACATCAGCAGCATCAGCTGTAAGTACACCAGTTAAGCTTCTGGTTAATATATTGGCATTGGTATTTCCATCGTAAACTTTGTTATCAGCTGTAAAATTACCTGTTAAAGCAAGTTTGGTAATAGCTGCGGTTGTAGTTGATACACCTGTTAAATTATAATTGCCAGATTTACTTCCACTCAAGGTCATCCCTGCTGAGGCAACCGTTTTCCCCACACCAATATTAGCATTATTAAAACTCGCTGTGCCCCCTGTTAATACTACATCAGAAACATCAGCTGTTAAAACGCCTGTTAGGTTTCTCGATAATATAGTGGCGTTGGTGTTTCCATCATAAACCTTATCTGCAGCAGTGAAAATCCCGGCAATATCTTTCGCTGTGATATCAGCTGTTGCAGTGTTAATGGTAGCTAATGTATAATTAACAGCTTTGGTTCCGGCTAAGGTCATGCCTGAAGCAGTAACTATTTTGCCAGGTCCAACGTTGGCATTAGCGAAGCTTGCTGTACCTCCTGTTAAGTTTACATCGGCCACATCAGCAATCAATACGCCAGTTAAGCTTCTGCTTAAAATAGCTGCATTCGCATTCCCATCATACACCTTATTGCTGGCTGTAAATGTACCGTTAACAATTTTGGCAGAGATATCTGCTAGTGCGGTGTTCACAGTGCCCAGAGTATAATTTGCCGCTTGAGCGCCACCTAAAGTCATGCCGCTCGATGTAACGATTTTAGCAATGCCTTGATTCGGATCTGAGAAGGTAGCACTTCCTCCAGTTAAAAATACATTCGCAGCGTCTGCCGGATTAACGCCTGTTAAAGTCCTGGTTAATATGGTTGCGCTGTTTGTTCCGTCGTAAGCTTTATTACTTACGGTAAAGTTTCCGCTAAGTGTTTTAGCCGTTACGGTTAAGTTGGCGCTGATAAATTGAATGTTATAATTATTTCCTGCTGATAATGATCCTGGGGTGATGGCATAAGTGCCGGTGTTCTCTCCGGCAACCCTGCTTAACGAACCGGTAAATGAATCGCCGGTAATTAAAGATCCGGCAGCAACGTTATAAGTCAAGGCAGGATCGGCATCGCCAAATGTTTTAAGCTTTGCATCCGCAGTTACCTGAATTGCTTTTGGTGCAATCACTAAACTGCCACTCGCGGCACTTGCCATATAATTGGTATTGTTTAGTGTTGCAGAAACTGTGTATGTGCCTGCTGCTGTCGGAACTATCGACTG
>SEDB01000389.1 GCA_004210715.1 Pedobacter sp. | reverse complement strand
TTGCCATATTTGCTTAACCAAACGCCTTCAGTTGTGGTTACATCTGATGCAGGCGCAGGCGTTGGCTACACCGGATTAAGGATTCGTGGCAGCGATGCTACCCGTATCAACGTTACATTAAACGGCATTCCTTTAAACGACGCAGAAAGTCAGGGCAGTTTCTTCATCAATCTACCAGATTTAGCTTCTTCGGTTGATAATATTCAAATTCAACGTGGTGTAGGAACATCTACAAATGGAGCCGGTGCTTTTGGCGGAAGTTTAAACATCCAAACCACCACCCGAAGAGATTCTGCTTATGCAGAATTGAATAACACTTACGGTTCATACGACACCTGGAAAAATACCGTGAGCGTTGGTTCAGGTTTAATTGCCAACAAGTTTACTTTCGATGGCCGTTTATCGAGAATTAAATCTGATGGTTATGTTGACCGTGCTTCATCAAACCTAAAATCATTTTTTGTTTCAGGTGCTTATTATGGAAAGAAAGATATTCTTCGTGCCAATGTTTTTAGCGGAACGGAAAAAACTTACCAGGCCTGGAACGGGATCAGCGAAGAAATGCTGGTTACCAACCGCAGACACAATGATTTCACTTACGATAACCAAACCGATAACTACCAGCAAGATCATTATCAATTATTCTACACCAGAAACATTACCAATCAGTTGGTAGCCAATGCGGCCCTACATTATACCTATGGAAGAGGTTACTATGAAGAATATAAAGAAGATCGCAAGTTATCTGATTATGGAATCCCGGCTGTTGTGCTTGGTGGGGTAACACAAAATACTTCTGATTTAGTAAGAAGGCTTTGGCTGGATAACGATTTTTATGGCGTGACTTATTCCTTAAATTATACTCCTCAAAATAATCTAAATTTTGTTTTAGGTGGTGCCTACAATGAATATAAAGGCCGCCATTTCGATGAGGTGATTTGGGCGCAATTTTAACATATAATTTCAGTGATAAGAGTAACGTTTATGCATCTGTTGCCGTAGGAAATAAAGAACCAAACAGAAGGGATTTTACCGATTCAAACATCAATAGCCGTCCGAAACCGGAACACTTAACCGATGTAGAAGCAGGTTACCGTACGCAATTTTCGAATGTGAGTTTGGGCATCAACGGTTTTGCAATGTTTTATAAAGATCAGCTGATTAATACCGGAAAGCTGAATGATGTGGGTGGACAAACCCGTCAGAATGTGCCAGATAGTTACCGGGCAGGTATTGAAATTGACGGAAGATGGCAGATTATTAAGAATCTATCGTGGGCTGCAACGGCTACTTTCAGTAGAAATAAAATTAAAGATTTTACTGAATTTATTTATGATGATGCCAACGGAGCCTTAACTACTTTTAACTACAGCTATACAAACATTGCTTTTTCTCCATCGATCATTGCCTCAAGCGAAATCAATTATAATGTTTTACCGAATGCAAGTGTCGCATTGTTAAGCAAATATGTAGGCAAACAAAATTTAGATAATACTTCTGCCGATACCAGAACGCTATCAAGTTTCTTTGTTAACGATATCCGTTTGAGTTACAATATGCCTCTTGCCGGAATTAAAAATGTTGGTTTGAGCTTGTTGATTAATAATGTTTTTAGCACGTTGTACGAAAGTAACGGAGGTACATATCCATATTTGTACGCAGGAGATTTAAGCCGATCTAATTATTATTATCCTCAGGCCACCCGTAACTTTCTATTGAGTTTGAATGTGAAGTTTTAGGGGCGAGCGTAAATTCACTACATTCGTCATTGCGAGGCACGAAGCAATCTACTTACCAATTAGATTGCTTCGTGCCTCGCAATGACGATTTTGCATTTAATTACCATATGAAATACATCGAAAAACTTCAATACATTACCCATGATTTGCCTCAGCTTAGCCACATTGAGCAAACAGAACTGGCTTGCGAAGCCGGTGCAAAATGGATTCAATATCGTAGTTTAAGTAAAACTGATGAAGCACTTTTGGCAGACATTAATGCCATTGCCGAAATTTGTGATGATTGGGGAACAACACTTATTGTAACTGATCACATTCATTTAAATGGCAAAGCCGATATTCAGGGTTTTCATATTGAGGATATAATTTTCAACTACAGATACCAAACCTAATAATTTCTCACTTTTAGGTATTGAAGGCTATTTAAAAGGAATAAATCAATTAAAAGATTTCAATATCGAATTACCAGTCATCGCCGTTGGTGGCATCAAAATTTACGACGTTGAGGCTTTAATGCAAACTGGTATTTATGGCATTGCAGTTTCTGGAGCAATCTATTCTGCCGATGATTTCATTGAGGCTTATCAGGATTTTTATGATGCGGTAAAAGCTTAGAACCATATAGCTAGGGCCCAAAAAATCCAAAATCGTCATTCTAAAATCTTAAATTAGTTTATCTTCGCAGTATGTCATCACACCACATTGTAAAAGAAAAACAGGAGCCAGCCTTATATATCGATGAGCTTGGCAATTTCAACGAAGAATATTTAGGTCAGCTTTTGGAGTGGAGCCCAACCCTTTTGGTTAATGGCGAAAACTATGAAAAAATCTTTTCTCTTGGTTTAAAAGTGGATGTTTTGGTGAATGGAAGCAACCAGGAAGTTCAGGAAGACACCAGAATAGTTCAGGGGCCTGTTGATTCTTTGATGGTGGCCATTAACTTTTTATACGAACAAAAATACCCTGCTGTAAATGTGATTACCAGGAAATTTGATCTGGAAAAATTTGCTGGTTTTGAAGACAAAATTAACATTGTGGTATTTACCGAAAGGGCTAAACACTATCCCATCAAATCGGGTTTTTCGGTATGGAAACCTGCCGGAAGTCAATTTTTAATTCATGGCAACCGCTACCTGGAAGTAACCAATTTGATGCAAAATGAAGAGGAAGTTTTCGAAGTGGTGAATGATGGTTTTGTAGAGTTTACTTTCTCTGGTCAACCAATTTTTATTAGTGAACCCTTATGATTACCATTAGAAAAGCCAAAGAGCAAGATATAGAAATCATTAGAGATATTGCTGCGGCAACCTGGCCTTCAACATATCTTGATATTATCGGGCAAAATCAAATTGATTACATGCTCGATAAAATGTACAATAAAGGCGAGCTGCTTAAACAGCTCATGGAAGGGCATATCTTTTTGATCGCTGAAGACAATGAAAATCAATTTGGTTTTGCTGGATATTCAATTGTTGATCATGAAGAACGAATTTACAAGCTGCACAAACTTTATGTTTTGCCCTCGGCTCATGGAAAAGGCGTGGGTAAAATATTGATCAATGAGGTTTTTAATCAGGTTAAAGATGCTGGTGCATCTGCTTTACAACTCAATGTAAACAAGCACAATAAGGCGAAAGATTTTTATCTAAAAGGAGGATTCACCATTAAAGAATCGGTAAAAATTGATATTGGTGAAGGATATGTAATGGACGATTACGTAATGGAGTATCGGTTTTGAATTTATAAGCAACAATATTAACACAATTTATAAATCCCTTCTGAGGCATCAGCTAAATCGTTATACTTACATTCCTTAACGATATGGAATGCACACTTATCCTACTAACCAAATTCAGACAAAACAACATTTTCTAATACTCGATGGACTGCGTGGCGTTGCAGCCATATCGGTAGTCATTTATCATTTCATGGAGTTCGTAGTGCCTGATTATCATCAGAACTTTATTGCTCACGGGCATTTAGCCGTCGACTTTTTCTTTTGTCTCTCCGGATTTGTTATTGCCTATGCTTATGATCACCGTATTGAACAGATTGGGATAACCAATTTTTTAAAGCTGAGGTTTATACGTCTACATCCCTTGGTTATCATTGGGTCAGTTATTGGGTTGATCACATTTATTTTTGATCCATTTAGTAATCTTTATACACAATATGCTGGAAGCAAGACTTTGTTCATGTTTCTAACCTCATGCTTGTTAATCCCATTTCAAACGGTACCAGAGCGGTATTTTAATTTTTTTCATTTAAATCCGCCAACATGGTCACTGTTTTGGGAATACATTGCAAATATTTTTTATGTACTCGTTATATTCAAACTCAAAAATAAAATTATTTGGATTTTAGTGGTAATTGCTGCCATATTATTGTGTTATGAAACATACCTTTCTGGTTATTTGGGAGTAGGTTGGGGAGGCGATAATTTTTGGGGCGGTGGAGTGAGAATCTTTTACTCCTTTCTTGCAGGGATGCTTATTTATAGGTCAAAATGGATAATAAAATCGAAACTAGGCTTTATCACCATGAGTGCATTATTGGTTCTAGCCTTTCTGATTCCATTTGCAGATCGATCAAACTATTTTGCTGATCCAATTACGGTATTGCTTTATTTTCCTCTGTTAATTTCGCTTGGCGCAGGCGCAATGCTATCTAAAGGCTTGACTAAAATTTGTAAGTTTTTAGGTGATATTTCTTACCCTCTGTATATGATCCACTATCCGTTTATGTGGTTGTTCTTAAGTTATATCGAAGCTAACAAACCCACTATGCATCAAATGGTCATTGCCAT
>SEDB01000060.1 GCA_004210715.1 Pedobacter sp. | reverse complement strand
GGGCTCCAGCCCAGATACATTTGCCGTTGAGGCCCACCATGAACGTACACTATTGCAGGATGATTTTTCACAGCTTTCTTAGGTGAGAATAATTGCCCATAAACTGTTTTTCCATCTGGAGCATTAAAACGAACGTGTTTCGGCTCTACCATTTCCTTGATTGGAAAATTAGCTGGAATAAGCTCCTCGCCTACTAATTTTAACTCTTTATCCTTCCCAATAACCGCAGGCAACAACGGTCTTTCAGCAGTTGAACTTAAACAAATTACAGTGTTGTTATCTCCTGCAACTACTGGATAAGTTTCTATTCCCTTACCTGCAGTTAAGGCTTGCATATTCGCTTGATCAATTACTACTTTATAAACGTGCCTTCTGTCGAGATCGTCTGCATCATTCCCGGTATTGGCTGCAAAAACAATTGTTTTTTTATCATGACTTAACTTTATATTTTCGACTACGAAATTTCCTGGGGTGAGCAAAGTTTTATTTGAACCGTCTGTATTCATCGAATACAGATGAGGCCATCCATCCTCATAAGAAGAAAAAACAATTTTATTCGCTGCCCAATTTAAATTTGCACCACCCTCTATTGAAGGGTACGAAGCGCTGATGGTTTCAGGCGTTTTCCAAATTTGTTTTCCAGTTTCATTTTCAATAGTGGCAGTCCAAATTGCCCATGGCTGGTGTTTTTTAGTTAAAATTGAATCAGCTTCGCCACCATTACCAGGTGTTCTGATGAATGCCAATTGCTTTCCGTCGGGTGCCCAAACCGGTGCGCTATCTTTAGAGAAAGCCGGCAATATCCATTGTATTGAAGTTTTCTGTTTATCATAAACGCCAATAAAAGAATGATCTGTACGGTTATTCACAAAAGCAACCTGTTTACCATCAGGCGACCATTTATAACCCGAATTAATGCCTTTTGCGTAAAAGAGATTTTTCGCAGCTGTAGCGCCATCTACAGGCACAATTTTCACCTGACCAGCAATGGCAAATAACACCTCATCACTATTAGGCGACAAAACCGGGTAATCTCCTTCACCTAACGCGATCATTTTTCCTCCGGTAAAGGGAATGGAGAAAACCTGCACCTTCGGTGCTATGATTGATGAATTGGCATTTACCGGGCCGCCGTCTCTACCGCCATGATCACCGCCCCGAACAAACACAATCCATTTACCGTTAGCAGAAATAGATACACTGGTTAATTCCTGACCATCATCTTCCACAAAACTGGTCACTTTTGTGGCTTTGAAATTTGGTGCTTCTGCAGTATAAATATTCCTTAAACCTCGTTCATTTGCCGCCCAGGCAATTTTAGCTTCATTAACAGATGCTGTTAATTGGTTTGGAAACGGATAACTCAAAGCTGATTTTAGCGTAAATGATTGAGCGAATATATTGGTTGAGAAAACAGTTAGCAGCAGAAAAAGTAGCGATTTATTCATGGTCATTATTTAGAGATAAATTACGAAAAAAGCCCTAACCGATACACGATTAGGGCTTAAAATTTAATTATTCAATAAGATTGTTACTGATCCCACCATAACTTTGTAGTTCTTGGCACATCCGCAGGAACGTTAGCCCCATTTTTACTTCTTTCGCCTTGAGTGTAATCCAGGCGGCGAATAAAAGTTGGTAATGCATTATTCACTGGCAATGTAAAATCTTTGTATTTGTAATCAAAACGACGAGCATCATTCCAGGCTTCCGGGTTCAGGTATGTTGCGATATACTTTTCTTTAAAGATCAAATCTTTAGTTAGTGCAGCCGCACCTACAGAAACCGTAGGCCTTGCCAAGTAAGCTGCCTTATCTGCTGCTTCAACCTGAAATTTATCCATGTTGGCAGAAATTGCTGCCAAATATGCGTTATATGACCTCGTTCTGTCGATATCAAAAGCGGCCTCTGCCTCAATAAATTTTAGCTCTGCGTAGGTTACCAAGAAAATGGGAGAAGTGTTTCCGCTCCAAGGAGAATTCTGTGAAATATAATTTTCATTTTTCAGTGTGTTTGCACCCGGAGGTCGATTTCCTGCTCCGTTTACCGTGCCAATATATTTTCCGTCAACTGTTAAGTCAGTAATTTTTGGCAGTCGCGGATCGATTGGACCAGGATATGATGTTCCATTTAATGCATCAATAAGTTGCTCAGATAACCAACCTCCTAAAGACTGGTTTGCATTATTAAGTGCAACAGTTGCCCAAAAATTACGCTCCCTAAAGGTTTGCATTCTGGCATCTTCATTGTTACTGGCGATTGATTTACTTACTGCATCTAAAACTGCCGTAGGATTGTAGCTCGTTGTTTTACTCACTTTATTAAGTAACCTCGCTTTTAAAGCGTAAGCAAATTTTAGCCAATTGGCTCTTTCAGTCGCCGCAGTGGTACCGTAAATTAAATCGCTTGCCGCAGCAAGTTTTACCGCAGAGTTAGTTTTTGCCAATTCAACAATCGCCTCATCAATCAAAGCCATAGAGGATGCATAAACATCTTGTTGCTTATCGTACTTAGGCACCAAGTTATTAACATTAAAAGCTTCAGAAAAAGGTGCATCGCCCCATAAATCATTTACCATTATCAAATTGTAGGCGATTATTACATCGGCAACGCCTTTATATTCACTTGAATTCTGAGCAATGGCCAATTTTTTCATTTCATTGGCGTCAGCCATGGCGAAATATAAAGCATCCCAGGTACCACTAAAATCGATTGCCTGGTAAGTATCGCCGGCGCCGTTAGCAGCAGGATTAGCGGTATATTGCACATAAGGCAAAATGATACTCGCCACGTTATAATTGTTTAAACCTGCTTTATAAGTAGAGGTTGCCAATAAGGCATTTAAGGTTGGGACAGCAACCTGATTTGGATTATCTGATAGTTTATCAAAGTAACTATCCTTACAGCCTTGCAAACCTAGTGTTGCAATCATGGCCGAAAACAACGTATATTTTATAATCTTTTGCATCTTAATTCTTTTTAAAAACCAACATTAAGCGTGAACAGAATTTGACGGGAAGACGGATAAGTGAATCCTGCAGAGCCATCATTGTTACTACCTGCATCATAAGAACTTGATTCTGGATCTACACCATAATATTTTGTCCATAACCACAGATTGTTTCCGGTAACTGACAACGAAGCGTTTTTAATTGCTTTTGCAGGCAACCATTTTTCAGGGAAACGGTAAGATAGGCTTGCTGAACGTAAACGTACCCAGGAAGCATCGGATACAAAGGGCTCAGATACGTTCCTGTAGTAAATGCGGTAATAACCTTCGCCGTAATTAACACCATCGGGTCCAGTAGTTTGTCCAAGCCAAACTTGTTTGGTATTTGGTGTTCCATTTGCAAGCACACCATCAAAAGTTTTAAATGATCTTCTATCTGTAGTGTAATCTGGTAAACCAAATGCTGAATAGAAATCTTCTAACCAATTATATTTTTCAAAACCTAAACGAGCATCAAATAATACATTTAAGCTGAAGTTTTTATAGTTGAAAGTGTTTCCTAAACCAATGATATAATCTGGTTGAGAGTTACCCAACAACCTTTGTGTACCACCAGAAATAATTGGAAAACCATTTGCTCCAATTAACAAAGGAAGATTTTTATCTAAAACAATCGGATCCTGTGGTGTTGCAGAATATCGTTGGAAGTAACTTCCATAAATATTTCCATATGGCTGTCCTTCAATAAGTTTCATCGTTACACCCGCATTTCCGTAACCTCTGGCGGCTCCGTAAACGATTTCTGTGATACCATTAGGCATATTAAGCACTTTGTTCCTGTTAGCAGAAAGGTTAAGATTTACGCTCCAATTGAAATCTTTACCTACTATTGGCTTACCATTAATTACCAATTCCACACCTCGGTTACGAATATCACCTGCATTAATTGACTTGGTTACATAACCAACAGCCGATGAAATTTGT
This sequence comes from Pedobacter sp., assembly GCA_004210715.1. Lineage (GTDB taxonomy): Bacteria > Bacteroidota > Bacteroidia > Sphingobacteriales > Sphingobacteriaceae > Pedobacter. The sequence continues at coordinate 7,788 of SEDB01000060.1, read as the reverse complement.
GTTTGAACAATTTGATCCTGGCTTAATGAATAATAGTAAGTGAAATCAAATCCTAAACGACTTTTAAAAAACGACATTTCCAAACCTGCCTCATAAGTATTGGTAAATTCTGGAAGCAGGTTTGTATTTCCAAGATTTGAAGCTATAGTTAAACCACCCGTTCCAGTTGGTAATGCTATGTATGGTGTATAACCAGTGAAAGTGGAGTATTCAGAAGCATCCTTTCCTATTCTGGCATACGATAATCTTAATTTTGCCTGATTAATTACCGATGGCAGTTTCAAATGATCAGAGAAAACATAACTTAAACTTGCCGAAGGATAAAAGAACGATCTGTTTTCTTTTGGCAAAGTAGAGGTAATATCATTTCTACCTGTTACAGTTAAAAATAAATAATTTTTATAATCAAAGGTTGCCTCTCCGAAATAACCAACCAAACGCTTTTCGCGAAGATTTTGGCTTAGGGTTACCACGCCTGCATTTGTTAGCGTAAAGAAATTATAAATTCCTAAAATGCTACCCAACGTTCCAATTTCTTTAATTCTCCTATCGTAAAGCTCTTGTCCTAACCTTAAAGTACCAGTTATATCCTCACCCAATTTGGTTGTAAATGTAGCAACTACAGTGCTGTTCAGTGTTCTAAACTTGGTATTGTATTCACCATAATAACCTTGATCGTTATCATACATGGCTTCACCAGTGTACATCGGACCACGGGCAGTTCTTACCCTGTTATCATTATAAGTATCAATACCAAAACGATAAGATAGATTTAACCATTTCGCCGGATCGTAGCTTAAACTGGCACCGCCTATAAAGCGGTTTACATCGCCTTTGAGTTTATTGTTCGCCGTTCCCCAGATTGGATTGTTTGTTCCAAGATATTTTTGAGAACCATCAGCATTCTCGTAATCCGATACATCATATCGTGGTGAGAAGTAAGCTAAACCCTCACCAAATCTGTCAGCAGCATAAGTATAGCCACCAGAATTGGTAAAATTCATGTTTACAGAGGCTTTAAACTTTGGACTAATCGTCAGATCAGTATTTAACCTTGCTGATAAATTTTTATTATCTGTATTGGGCATCATCCCTTTTTGGTAAAGTTGGGAGATGGACGAGAAAAATTTAATAGCATCACTTCCACCAGTTAATGATACCGAGTTTTTAATTTGCTGGCCGGTACCAAAAGCCTGATCGTAATTATTAAAAAGCTGATCAGGATGGGATGGATCAATTAATTTTGCTTCAGCAATTGTTGGTCCCCAAGCTGGTCCGATACCACCTGGAGGATTGGTATAAACTCCTAGAACCCCTTGCGTATATTCTGTTTGTACTTTCGGGCTGATTAATACATTCTCGAAACCATAAGTACTATTGAAATTTACCTGGACTCCGTTTTGTTTACCTCTTTTTGTGGTAATTACAACTACACCATTTGCACCTCTTAAACCGTATAAAGCGGTTGCTGCACCACCTTTTAAGATATTAATTGTTTCAATATCTTCAGGATTTACATCCGAAGCCCTATTGGTTACGCCTCTTGACCCATATGCTGTACCACCTGGATTTGCACCAACAGTAGAAGTGGAGTTATCGATCTGAACCCCATCAATTACATATAGTGGATCGCCAGAGATATTTGGATCGATGGAGTTTACTCCCCTAACCCTAATACTAGCACCCTGACCAGGCCCACCACCTGTACTGGAAATTGTAGCTCCTGCAACTTTACCTTGTAAAGCATTAACCAGGTTAGGTTGATGATTATAATTTAAATCTTCTGATCTTACGGTTTGTGCGGCATAGCCCAAAGACTTTGCCTGTCTTGTAATCCCCAGGGCAGTGGAAACCGTCACTTCATCAAGTTGTTGCGAATCTGATGCTAGCGCCAGGTTAACTGTGGTTCGGCTTCCAACGGTAACTTCCTGGGTTTTATAACCGATCAGACTGACTACCAAAACAGCATTTGAAGATGGAACCTGAATGGTAAAGTTACCGCTTCCATCAGTAGATGTGCCGACATTTGTACCTTTGACTTTAATACTTGCTCCAGGCAGTGGTCCATTATCATCTGAAGAAGTAATTTTCCCTGTAATGGTTTTTACTTGAGCAAATGCTGAAAGGCCTACAAGCAACACACACAGAAAAAGTAGTGAGGTAAAGATTTTTCTCATATCTCAATTATTTAGGTTAATGTTTGTTTAGTTAAATGCAATATATAGTTTTTAAAAATAAAACATTGCATAAAACAGAATCAAAAAAGACACAATTACTCAAAAACACGCTAAATTCAGCACAAAGAAGCATAAAACAGTATTAAAAAACGCAAATACAAGCACAAAAACCAATTCCAAAAAGATAAAACACATCATAAACACTATACTAAGTGTAATTTTTACACACCAAAACAAAAAACCCCTCGATTTTCATCAAGGGGTTTAAAAATATAATTGATTTGGGTCTTCTACTGTTGGATGCCACCCATTCCACCACCACCTTGTTGCTGGTCTTGTTTGGCATCGTCATTTTTAATTTTCTTTTTCTCTGTAAATTTCAATTTACCAAAGCTGTAACTAAAGTTTACACCAAATGAACGAAGCGGATAATAGATATTCATGCTTTGATAAATAGTACCATTATCATTTACTGCGTTATTTACCGTTTTAATATGAAGATCCTTTGTAAACGGATTTAAAACATTTACACCAATGCTTCCCTTTTTCTTAAATAAATCTTTTTTAAATGATGCTCCGTAAATGTAAAATGGATCGGTAACGCCCTGATACGTTCTTACCCTTGAAGTAATTACGTTAAAAAGTTCAAAGTTATATCCCTTTCCAAAACCATATGCTGACCGAACAAACCAGTTAAAATTAAAATAAGTACCAGTGTTAACATTTGTTTCATTGTTTGTTACTGAATACGTACTTCCAACAAAATTGGTCATCAATGTCCATTTAGGCTTAGGGTTGTAAGAACCGAATAAGTTGAAACCATAGGTTTCTGCAGTTCCCACATTAATATACGAACTTAAGGTTTTGTTGATTCCGTTTTCTGAAATCGGCGAGATTGATCGCTCTATTACACCACCTGTGCGACGATAGAATAACGAAGCAGTAATTACTGAACCTTTGATGTAAGTGTTGTAACCTAATTCAAAATTCTGACTTAATTCAGGATCTAATTGTGGATTACCTTGCATAATATTAAACTGATCGCTTTCATTACGGAAAGGATTTAAATAGTTTTGGGTTGGTCTTTGAACACGACGATTATAACTCAATTTCAAAGTTGCACCGCCTTTCAATGTTCTGGATAGAATTGCACTTGGAAACAAGTTTAAGTAGTCATTTTTCTGAATCCCACTGTTTTGAGTATTAAAATCAATCTGTGTAAATTCTGCCCTTAAACCACCTTTAAACTTCCATTTTTTCGACAAATCGAAAGCAATTACACCGTAAGCTGCACCAACATTTTGGTTATAATCGAAATCTTGGAGTGAATTATCAAACTGACTCTCCATATCGCGTAATATCGCTTTTGCGCCAACTTCCAAAACGGTAGATTTTGAGAATGGATAAGTATAATCCGTTTGAAAAGTATATTCGTTGTTTTTTCCTGTATTATTGCTATTGGTAATTAAACCCATTGGAAAAGCAGCAGAGGTGAGCGTATTGCTAAAACGTGTTGGGTTTCTACCTGTAGAAAGCTGAGCGGACACCGAGAACTCCTCTCCTTCCTTCTTGCTTGTTTTGCGATAATCAACATTCCAATCTAAATTTCTAAAAGTCATTTCCATATCGCCAATATTTGCTGCAGCGATATTGTTGATGATATAACTGGTTTCACTTGGCCCTCCGTTAGAAAAACTATTGATTTTGGCAGTTGTACTAATATTATTGTAAGCATTAAAATCATAATCTAAGCCCAGGCTTCCATTGTACCCATCACGTCTCCATTTAGAAAATCCACTTTGCGCTATACTATTGGTTGTTCCATTTAAATAAGTGGTGTTGGTTATAAATTCGGTTAACGATTTTTGCGGATAAGCTAGGTTAGTACCCAAACTCGTGTTCACACTTAAACGCCCAGTTTTGGCAGTCAGATTGAATGCTCCGTTGTTTTGGCGTGTGCCAACCGAGGCATTAACGCTTCCGCTAACCCCTTGTGCAGTTGATTTTTTGGTAATGATGTTGATAATACCACCAGAACCTTCTGCATCATATTTTGCTGACGGACTAGTAATTACCTCTACACTTTTAATTTGTTCTGCCGGAATCATTTTCAAAGCATCAGCTACACTACTTGCCATTGTTCCGGAAGGCTTACCGTTAATTAATACGCGAACCGCCCCACCACGCAATTGTACATTTCCCGTAGCATCAACCGATAACATAGGTACTTTACGCATTACATCGGTTGCATCGCCACCAGCATTGGTTCCGTCTGCCTCCGCGTTGTAAACCATTCTATCGATTTTATTTTCAATAACCGCCTTAGTTCCCTGAACCTGAACATCAGCCAATGTATTTTCTGATGAAGAAATATAGATGGTTCCTAAATTATTATCTGGTTTTGCTGGCGTTGTAGTTACCAAAACAGATTTTGTTTTATAACCCATAAAACCAATCATCAGCTTATAAGAATCTGGCGCAACATTGGCCAATGATATTTTTCCTTTCGGATCGGTTACACCACCATTTACTGATTTGTTATCTTTTACATTGATTAGTGAAACTGTTGCATAATCAATAGGTTGTTTGCTTACAGAATCTAAAATTGTAGCTGTTATTCGTCCAAAAACTGTAGGCTTCTTTGCACCTCCGCCAAAACCGCCTGCTGGAAATTGTGCCTTTGCGTTTATAAAAATCCCGAGAGAGAGGATTAAGAGTAAAATTTTTTTCATGTTAATTTGTTAGTATTTGAATATTAGTCTGCGCAAATTGCATTTTGTTACAACAGTAGAGAATACATTTTACGCGATTACCATAATTTGGTCGGCAAAGGTGCGACTTTTATCGGCAAAAAAAGACGGAAATATTTAGGAGGGCAAGAGATGGAGAATAAACAAATGCAAAAAGGATAACAAGCCTTTCGCCAATTATCCTTTTCATTAATTTATTTCCAAGATGCTATCCCATTTTACATTATCTCGAAGTGTTGTTTGGTCTGGTGTAAACCAGCTGCATTACGTTGATATTGCGCATGGCAAAAGCTGCCTCACAATAGTTAAAATAATAATTCCACTTGCGGATGAAAGTTTCATCAAAACCTAATGCTTTAACTTTATCCAAATGTTTATTAAATTCCAAATACCAAAGGTGGAGCGTTTTAGCATAATCCAACCCCATGTCTTTCAAATCTACCATAGTTAAGTCGCCGGTATTATTGATGGCTTTATTAATTGCCGCCACTGATGGCAATAGCGAGCCTGGAAAAATATGTTTTTGAATCCAATCTACGCCATTCCGCAATTTATCATATCTGCTATCTGGCGAAGTAATAACTTGAAAGGCAAAAATTCCATCCTGTTTTAACAATGATTGACATTTTTCGAAATAGGTTTCTAAATACTGATGCCCAACAGCTTCCAGCATTTCTATGGAAACAATTTTATCAAAAGCACCTTCAATATTGCGATAGTCTTGAATAATGATTGAAACTTTTTCTTCCAAACCTTCTTCCTTTACTCTTTCAATGGCTAGTTTCTGCTGCTCTTTTGAAATGGTCACCGAAGTAACTTTGCAACCGTAATTTTTAGCCATATAAATTGCATTACCACCCCAACCACTACCAATTTCTAATACATGATCTGTTGATTTAATTTTTAATTGCCTGGCTAATCTATCGTACTTGGCATATTGAGAATCTTCCAAACCCACGTTTTCATTTAAAAAGTAACCGCTAGAATAAGTCATAGTTTTATCCAAAAAAGTAGCGAAAAAATCATTATTTAAGTCGTAATGCTCAGAGATATTTTTTTGAGAACCCGCCAATGTATTAGCTCTTCTGATATGGGTTAATTTATTTACAATTTTGAACAGATTTAATGCAATCGATTTTACCTTACTACCCGTAACGGATGGTGCATGCTCAATGTTTAGCAACACCCACTTAATCACATTGGTAATATTTGAAGTATCCCATAAACCAGATGTATAACCCTCACCGAAACCGATGTCACCGTACAAGGCAAGCGATTTAAAAAAATCGGGATGATTAACTTGGATATTAGCTAAAATCTTATCTTCTCCGTTTCCGAAATTCAAGGTTTCTCCGCTGGCTAGGGTAAGCTCCAACCTGCCCAAGGTCATTTTTGAGAGTGCATTTAGCACCACTCTTTCGAAAAAACTGCTTGATGTTCTTGTAGCGGTAAGCGTATTCATACTGTTTAAATCTATTTTGTTTGCGGTTTATATGGTTTATATACGTTACGTTGTAACTCAGGGTTTTCAGCTTTTGGATGAAAAGGTATTTTTTTAATCCACAACTTGAAAGCCTGCCAATGTATCATACCCATAATCTGTAATGGAATTAATGGAATTGATAAAAAATATTTTAACATATTCTTATTGGATAATGTTTTTACATCGCCCTTTAAGGTGCTGATAAAAAACTTATTGCCATTTTTATCCAGGTCATCGATTTTAACTTCAAGCATTTCATTAGGAATTTTCAAGCTGAAATCAAATGAATCATCATGGTCAATAAATGGCGAAACATAAAAATATTTTGCAGTAATTTTTTTGAATGTATCTCCATCTAATTCCTCTTTTCCGAAGAAAAAAAGTTTCATTTCGCGGTAAGTATTGCTAATTTCAGCCACACAACAAACTGGATTTTCATTAAAGAGAATAAATTAAATTTATTCCGGCTAAACCACCGAAGTTTTTTTTCCAGTAAATCGATCTCATCCAAATCGATGTAAAACATATATACATTATACCAAAAAGAGTGCTTTTTTGGGGCAAGGCGATGATGCATCACTTTTGCGGTATATATGCATGATTCAAATGGCATTTCTAATTACAATTTACAAAATTTATTTTATCCTTCGGCTGAAGCACGACGGCAATGAATTTGAATTTCCGTTATTTCGACTGAAGCGTGGCGGAACAGAGAAATCTTTGAAACTGAAAACCACTTTCAAAGATTTCTCCACTATGGCCGAAATGACGACAAGAGCCTAAAGTCCTTTAGTCAAATCTACCGCACTCTTGTACGCATCTTCATGGAAACCGTACTTAAAATAACTGCCACAATAATACAACGGACCACTTTGATTTAACTCATGCAACCGCTGTTGTGCCTGCATCGCCGGAACATCAAATAATGGATGATGATAATCGATTTCTTTTACCACCTTATCGGGATTTAAAGTTGCCGTTGGATTAATCGAAACAAAATAATTTGTCTTTTTAGAAACACCCTGCAAACTATTCATCCAATAAATGGTACTTGGTAAAAGTTTATCTCCTTGTTTTTCTACCCGATAATTCCAGCTGCTCCAAGCTAGTTTTGCTTCCGGCATTTGTTTTTCATCGGTATGCACCACTGCTTTATTTAGCTGATATTTAAACTTCGAGAGCAATTCGGTTTCTAAAGGTGTTTTATCCTTTACAATTTCGAAAGTTTGGTCAGCGTGACTAGCCATAATAACCTTATTAAACTCAAACTTCTCCCCTTTTGAGTTCTCTACTTCAACCTTACCGTTGTCTAGCCTTTTAACAGAAACGATTTTATTATTGATTTTAATCCGATCGCGAAAAGGTGCAATCAGTTTTT
>SEDB01000388.1 GCA_004210715.1 Pedobacter sp. | reverse complement strand
GGATTTTAGCTTCAAAGATTTTTCAGCTGCGATCGAAATGACAGCGGTAGTGAAATCGTAAATAAAAAAGTCTTAGCGAAAGGCTAAGACTTAAATAAGTTGGTTGTTATTTAACTTGTCTAATTGTTATTTGAAGTTCTTCGGCAAGCTCAGAAGAATTAGTCTCTTTCCACAAATTCTTCCTTCACTAAACTCCACAGTAATTTTCTTACTTCTTTAAAGTCATTTAAATAATATTTCGCCTCCGATAAGTTATTTCCAACCTTAACGGTTATCGCATCATCAGGCAAAGCTTTAAAAATATCTTCATCAGTATGGTCATCGCCGAGTGCAATAATAAAATCTGGCTGTTTACCGTATAACCAATTCAAAGCTGCTTTACCTTTATTAACTTCAATATTTTTGAATTCAATAACTTTGTTTCCAGGCATGAGTTGTAGCCCCTTATCAGCAGCCAAAATCTTCATGTGACTTATAATTTCATTTGCTCTTAAATCGCCTAAACCCTCTTCAGCTTTGCGATAATGCCAAACTAGAGAATAACTTTTCTCTTCGATGAATGAGCCAGGGGTTCTATCGGTGTAAGTTTCTAATAAAGAGCGAATTTCACTCTTCCATTGATCGGTGAGAAGTGGTAAACAATTCCATTTATCGCCATAAGATTTTTGCCATGCACCATGTTCTGCAATCATATCAACCTTTAAATGTCCGAACCATTTCTCAAGGGTTTCATTTCTTCTTCCGCTGATAATCACAACCGTGTTTGCAGCGTCTAAAGTTAGGTTTTCAATCAAATCATAAAGTTCATCATCTGGGGAGGCATCATCTATATTTCCTGTAAAATCTACCAGTGTTCCATCATAATCAAGAAATAGAACCCTGTTATTTGTATCTGCATATTTAGCTGCAATAATTTCGTTAACCGAATTTACGGCATGTTTTGTTTGTAATGATTTTTGAGAATCTTTCACTTCGTTTAATCTTAAAATAAAATTGTTTACCCAATGTTTAACATTGAATTTTTCTACAATTGCCCGCATGGCTTTCATTCGGGTTTGCTGTTCTTCTAGAGGCATTTTTAACCCAGTAACGATCGCCTCCATAATATCACCAAGGTTGTTCGGATTTACAACTAATGCATCAGTTAACTCTTTTGATGCACCTGCCATTTCACTTAAAATCAGGACACCATCTTCATTGTTTCTGCTGGCCACATATTCTTTACTTACCAGGTTCATGCCATCACGCATTGGGGTAACCAGGCAAATATCTGCTGATGAATAAAGTGCAGACAAAACTTCAATTGGAAAAGAGCGATAAAAATAATTTACAGGAATCCAGTCCATGGAGCGGTAACGGGCATTTAAATTCCCAACGAACTGATCTATTTGTTCCCTCAATTCGCTGTATTGTGGTACAGTATCTCTCGATGGTACCACAATCATGAACAATTCAATCTTACCGATGTATTCCGGATGTATTTGCAATAGTAATTCTAAGGCTTTCAAACGTTCCAGAATCCCTTTGCTGTAATCCAATCTATCAATGGAGAGGATAATTTTCACATCCTCTTTGCCATGTTTGAAGTTTGAGATTTCATGTTTTACTTCATCTGTTGATGTTAATGAAGAAAACTTATCATAATCAATCCCCATTGGGAAAGCCTCAATTACAATTTGTCTTTCGTTGCTATTTAATACGTTTGATGATGAATTTACAGTCAACAAACGGGTCGCTGTACTAATAAAATGGCGTACATCATCATAAGTATGGAAACCAATTAAATCAGCTCCGATCAATCCATTTAAAAGTTCTTCCCTCCAAGGAATTAACCTAAAAATTTCATAAGATGGAAAGGGGATATGCTGGAAAAATCCGATAGTAGCGTTAGGTAACTTTTCTCTTAAAATTCCAGGCAGTAAAAGTAATTGGTAATCTTGAATCCATATTTTATCTCGCCTGTTAAGTACCTGCATGGCACTTTTGGCAAATTTTTCATTAACCGATTTATAGCAATCCCAATAACTTTGCTCGTAGTGCGCATAGGTAACCAGGTAATGAAACACAGGCCACAAAACTTCGTTTGAAAAGCCCTCGTAATATAAATTGATTTCTTCTTGCGTAAGAAAAACAGGATAAAGGTTAAGTTCGCCTAATTTTTGAATCACTTCTTCCTGCCTGTCCTCAGGAACTTCAATTCCTGGCCAACCAACCCAAATAGAGTTGCCTGTTTTGTACACGTCTCCAAGTCCGGTAGCAAGGCCACCCTCGCTCGGAATAAAGGTGTACTCGTTATTTTCTTCGATGATTTTAACGGGTAGTCTGTTCGATATTATAACTGTCTTCATGCTTGTATTTGATGTATCCACATAAATAAAAGGCATTTAAACAGATTTTGTTTGGATTTTGTTTCAAAACAAACATTGAAATGATTTTAGGAAAATATATTAA
>SEDB01000387.1 GCA_004210715.1 Pedobacter sp. | reverse complement strand
TTTTACCTCATTTAGATTCAGTATTCTCGATAGATTGCGTTTTGTTTGGATTTGATGGTAAGGAACTTAAAATCCTGCTCATCGAAAGGAATGAAGAACCATTTAAAGATTGGTGGGCACTGCCCGGTAACATTGTTGGCGCCGATGAAAGTTTGGATCAATCAGCCGCTCGAATTTTATATGAACTTACCGGTTTGCGTGGTATTTTCATGGAACAATATTATGCATTTGGTGATCCCAACAGGCACCCGCAAGGAAGAGTAATTACTTTGGCTTATTATGCTTTGATTCGTTTGGGCGGAGATAAAGAGGTTCGGCCAACGACCAATTACGCGAAACGTGCTAACTGGTTGCCAATTACAGACCTGCCTAAACTTGCTTTTGACCACCAAAAGATTTATGATAAAGGCCTTGAGAAAATTAAGCGCCGAATCAAACACCAACCCATAGCCTTTGAAAAGCCCGATTTGAAATCTCAAATCGGGCTTATTTGTTTTATGACTATTGACTAACGACTCAAAACTTATTTTTTTGGAGCCAATTCTAAGTGGTAATGTACCAAATCATCTATAGGAGAGCGGATGATTTTTCCTACACCCATTTCGTAACGATCGGCAACAATACTTAAAATATCACGGAAGCTGTAACCAACAGAACCCACGCAATTCAATTTGTGGTCTTTGTAATTCGGGTAATGAATAACCAACGCTTCGAAAAATGCGGTAAACGCATAATCAATTGTGCTGAAGGCATAATCTTCATAATTATCCTTAAAATCGTATAAAAATTTACTAAAGCTTGCACAGAAGCGGTTTGGAAGAGGCTTATTGTAAATGTTGTCGAAAATGTCTTCGTTAGTTAAAGCATAGTTATCATAAAATGCCTCACGTAAACCTTTAGGCATATAACCTTTCATGTAATCGCTCAAAATACGCTTGCCGATATATGATCCGCTTCCTTCATCACCCAAAAAGTAACCCAATGAGTCGATGTTAAGGGTAATGTCGGTTCCATCGTATAGGCATGAATTGGTTCCCGTACCTAAAATAGCAGCAAATCCTGGCTCGTTTCCAAGAAGTGCTCTGCAAGAGGCAAGTAGGTCATGACCAACAAAAATTTCGGCACTGGTAAAAACCTGTTTCATGGCATCAGCCACAATTTTTACATTACCTGGGGTTGAACATCCTGCACCATAGTAGTAAACTCCTGTAAGTTTTTCCTTTTCCAAGTGGTCTGGAAGAGTTTCGTTCAAAGACTTTACAATGTATTCTCCTTTCGAAAAATAAGGATTGTAACCCTCGGTGTTAAAGTAAATTTTTCTGCCGGCCTCGTTAATCAAGCACCAATTTGTTTTGGTAGATCCGCCGTCTGCAATTACTATCATTTTATTTATTTTTGGTTTTAGCACGATAAAAGTATAAAAACTCTTATATTTTGTATCTTTTTTTTTAATAATTTTTTAACAATTTGTTGTTGTGAAAAATTAAGTGTGTAAAAAATACACTATATACAGCGCTTAATGGGCTAAAAACCTTAAAATTATACTCGAAAAGCCATTGGTCTTTTTTTTAAACGTCAGAAATATTTTACAATTTATAACAAAATGAACAGCACATTTTTAGACTTCAGAAGTGATACCGTGACTAAACCGACCCCTGGAATGTTGGATGCCATGATGAGTGCCAAGGTTGGCGATGATGTTTTCGGAGAGGATGAGACTGTGAGCGCACTCGAGCGCAAGCTTGCTTCCATGTTTAATATGGAGGCTGGTTTGTTTTGCCCTTCTGGCACCATGACCAATCAGATTGCAATTAAATGTTTTACTCAACCCATGGATGAGGTCATCTGTGATCAGACCGCTCATGTTTATCGGTATGAGATTGGCGGCATAGCTTTTCATTCCGCAGCATCTGTTAGGTTGCTTCATGGCGAGAGAGGCATATTAACACCTGAGTTGATTGAGCCAGAGATTAATGAAGACAATATCCATTATCCAAACTCCAGCTTGGTAGTTTTGGAAAATACGGTAAATAAGGGCGGCGGAAAATGTTATACTTTGGGTCAAATTGCCCCGATTCATCATTTATGCAATATTAAAGGTTTGAAACTCCATTTAGATGGTGCCAGGGTTTTTAATGCGCTAGTGGCTACTGGAGATAAGGCAAGCGAGTATGGTAAATATTTTGACGGAATTTCCATTTGCCTTTCTAAAGGGCTTGGTGCGCCGGTAGGTTCAGTTTTACTGGGTAATAAGGATATGATTAAAAAAGCGAGAAAAATCAGAAAAGCCTTTGGTGGTGGAATGCGTCAGGCTGGATTTTTAGCCGCGGCAGGCATTTACGCCATTGATCATCACGTAGATCGTTTAAAAGAAGATCATGATCATGCCAAATCATTAGCCATAGCGCTTGCCCGTACAAGTTACGTGAAGTCGATTATGCCTGTTGAAACCAATATTTTGATTTTCGAGGTCGCTCAGGGATCAGCGCAAAAGATTGTAGACCAATTAAAAGATAAAGGTTTGCATTGCAGTACCACCAGTGCAAGTACGATAAGATTGGTAACACATCTTGATTTAAGTCCATCGATGATTGATCAGGCCATTGAAATTATTTTACATTTGTAATAAAGGGTTAATGTTTTATAATCTTTCAAAGTTGATAACCAAAGCAGACCGTGATGCCCTGCATGTACGCTACGCAGATGAAGCCGTTTGTATTGGCCCAGCTCCATCGAATCAAAGTTATTTAGTTGGAGAAAAGATCATTCAAGCCTGTCATGAAACTGGAGCTACTGCCATTCATCCCGGTTATGGGTTTTTATCTGAGAATGCAGGCTTTGCTAGGCAGGTTGCCGATGCCGGATTGATCTTAGTGGGACCTTCGCCCGAGGCGATGCAGATTATGGGCAACAAATTATCGGCAAAAGCTGCCGCCTTGAAATACAACATTCCGATGGTTCCAGGAACGGAAGAAGCCATAACGGATATAGGGGAAGCGAAACAGAGGGCTGTTGAGGTAGGTTTTCCAATTTTGATTAAAGCTGCTGCAGGTGGCGGCGGTAAAGGCATGCGGATTGTAGAGCGGGGTGAAGATTTTGAAGAACAGATGCAACTGGCGGTAAGTGAAGCCACTTCAGCCTTTGGCGATGGAGCGGTTTTTATCGAACGCTATGTAACTTCTCCAAGGCATATCGAAATTCAGGTGCTTGGAGATGAACATGGCAACATCGTACATCTTTTTGAACGGGAATGTTCGGTTCAAAGGCGACATCAAAAAGTTGTGGAAGAAGCACCATCTTCTGTTTTAACGCCAGAAATCAGAGCTAAAATGGGCAAATGTGCTGTAGATGTCGCCCGGTCGGTTAATTATACCGGAGCCGGAACGGTAGAATTTATTCTGGATGAAAACCTTGATTTCTTTTTTTTGGAAATGAACACCCGTTTGCAGGTTGAGCACCCGGTTACAGAACTGATTACGGGAATCGATTTGGTAAAAGAACAAATCAGAATAGCATCAGGAGAGCCCTTGAGTTTTACTCAGGAAGATTTGAAAATAAATGGGCATGCGGTAGAATTGAGGGTGTATGCCGAAGATCCAAACAATAATTTCCTGCCAGATATTGGCGCATTGCAAACCTATAAAACACCAAAAGGAAACGGAGTGCGGGTTGATGATGGCTTTGAGCAAGGTATGGAAATACCGATCTATTACGATCCGATGATTGCCAAACTCATCACTTACGGAAAGGATAGGGAAGAGGCGATTGAAAGAATGATTAGGGCAATTGAAGAATATGATATTACGGGGATAGAAACCACATTGGGTTTTGGTAAATTTGTAATGCAGCACGAGGCTTTTAAAACAGGTGATTTTGATACGCATTTTGTGGGTAAATATTTTACTCCTGAAAGTTTGAAAATTGCTGATGAAACAGAAGCAATGATTGCAGGATTGATTGCAGCTAAACTTTTCGATCAGAAAGAGAATACCTCCTTAGGTGGAAAAGCGAATGTGAAATCCTCTGATTGGAGAAAAAACAGAATTAAATATTAAAGAATGTTTACCGGAATAATAGAAAACCTTGGCGAAGTAACAGCCATCAAAAACGATCATACCAACATACATTTTACCATTTCATCGGCCATTAGCCATGAACTGAAAATAGATCAAAGCGTTGCCCATAATGGCGTTTGCTTAACTGTTGTCGCACTAAGTGACAATACACACACCGTAACGGCAATAGAGGAAACTTTGAAGAAAACTAATCTTAGTGATTTAAAAGTTGGCAGTAAAATTAATTTGGAGCGTTGCATGCAGATGAATGCCCGCCTTGACGGACACATCGTTCAGGGCCACGTTGATCAAACTGCTATTTGTATTAAACGCGAAGAACTGGATGGCAGCTGGGAATATAGATTTAAATATGATG
>SEDB01000386.1 GCA_004210715.1 Pedobacter sp. | reverse complement strand
ACAATTGCCAGAATGGGGGCAATGGCATTTAGTTATGATTTATTTGCGTGGGGCGAATCGATGCTTCAGTTTAAATACGAAGATCATCGACGAAGTTTAGCTCAAACCGTTCAAACTTTAGGTGGGATAAGAATTTTGGATTATTTCACATCCTTAAAAGAAACAGATACAAGTAGAATAGGCATAAGCGGCGGTTCTGGTGCTGGAAGTCATTCAATTTTAATGACGGCTATGGATGACAGGATTAAGTTGAGTGCACCCGTTGTAGCGATGTCATCATATTTTTATGGCGGTTGCCCTTGCGAAAGCGGTATGCCAATCCATCAATGTGGTGGCGGAACAGATAATGTAGAATTAGCTGCAATGGCAGCTCCTCGTCCACAGTTATTAGTATCGGATGGTAGCGACTGGACCGCTCATACTCCACAACATGATTTTCCTTACTTACAAAAAATGTACGGTTATTATGGTGTGAAAGATAAGGTCGAGAATGTACATCTTCCTAATGAAAAACATGATTTCGGCATTAATAAACGCATTGCACTTTACGATTTTTTAATCAAAAACTTCAAGCTTAATGGCGCTGCTGTAAAAGATAAAACAGGGAAATACGACGAAAGTAAAGTAACCATCGAGAAAGAAAATGCAATGTATGTTTTCGGAGATAAGGGCGAAAAATTGCCTAAAAATGCTGTAATGGGATTTGAGAACTTGGAAAAGTTATTTCCAATAAATGGGATGAAGTAAAATGATGAACAAACATCAGAATAGAAGGGCTTTTATTGGTCATGTTGCTTTATTAACTGGGGCATTAATGATTCCTGATCACGACCCAAAAGTTAGACAGGAATATTTAGACAAAGCAAAAGAATTGAATTTGGAGATTTGCTC
The DNA here is from genome assembly GCA_004210715.1 of Pedobacter sp. Classification (GTDB taxonomy): domain Bacteria; phylum Bacteroidota; class Bacteroidia; order Sphingobacteriales; family Sphingobacteriaceae; genus Pedobacter. Next base: position 3,220 of record SEDB01000386.1, on the reverse strand, counting down.
ATTGGCAATGACTGGCTTTTATGCGCAATCATTCGCTACTCGACCAACTTATCAAAAAATGATTCAGGATTGTTTGGATACAGCGAAGGCAATGAACGTTAAAGTGGTGTTTCTTCCTCTTGGTGTTCAGGGCGATTTGGTTAAAAACCCAGAGTTACGCGGACCTATAGTGGAAAGGTTGAAAATAGCTGGAAAGATGGCTTCAAAAGTGGGTATTGTAATTGGAATTGAGACATCTTTAGATGCGGCAGGCGAATTACAGTTATTGAAAGATGTAGGTTCCAAATATGTAAAAAGCTATTTCAATTTTTCAAATGCCATTAAAAATGGAAGAGATTTACATCAAGAGCTTAGGATTTTGGGCAAGAAGAATATTATTCAAATTCATGCAACTAATGAAGATGGCGTTTGGCTGCAAAACGACCCGAAAATTGATTTGAAAAAAGTGAAAGAAACCCTGGATAATATGGGTTGGAAAGGTTGGTTAGTGGTGGAAAGAAGTAGAGATGCAAGTCAGCCAACAAACGTAAAATATAATTTTAGTGCCAATACAAGCTATCTGAAAACAGTTTTTCAACCGAAATAATTATGAAACACATCAGTATAGCTTTCTTGATGATATTTAGTTTACTGCATCTCCGTGTAGATGCAGCAGATATTTATGTCGCCAAAAATGGTTCTGATACTAATATTGGAAATAAAGATAAACCGCTTGCCACACTCAATGCGGCAATTAGAAAAGCCCGCGAGCTGAGGCGTTTGAATGGTACAAAAGATAGTCCTACGGAGATTATTGCTAATGAAAAAGTAGTTTTAAGCGGTGGTATAAACATTAGCAGTTGGAAAAAACTTACAGGAGCAATTCCTGGTTTACCAAAAGAATCCATAGGAAAAGTTTGGGTGACAGATGTACCAAATTTTGATGGAAGTGATTTGCAATTCAGACAGCTTTGGGTAAATGGAAATAAAGCCATTCGTGCAAAAAATTACAATGGTGAAACAATGGGAAGGATTTTATCCTGGAATAAAGAAACCGAAAAGTGTAAAATTCCAATCCAGAAAGGGATTAATTTAGCTAATGTTAAAGGCATGGAAATGCTTATTCATCAGTGGTGGGCAATTGCTAATTTGAGGGTAAAATCTGTAAAAGTAGTAGGAAAAGAAGCAGAACTTTCTTTCATGCAACCAGAAAGCCGCATTCAATCCGAACATCCCTGGCCTGCACCATGGATTTCTGATCAAACGGGGAATTCTGCGTTTTACCTTTCCAATGCCATTCAATTTTTAAATGAACCTGGAGAATGGTTCGGAGATTTGAAAAATCACAAACTCTATTATTGGCCAAAACCATCAGAAAATATGCTGAATGCAGAAGTTATTGCGCCAACAATTGAAAATCTTTTGAAAATTGAGGGAACGGTTGACAATCCTGTTTCTTTTGTAAACTTTAAAGGAATTTCTTTTGAGCACTCTACCTGGTTGCGACCATCAAAACATGGTCATGTGCCGCATCAGGCAGGTATGTATATGCTCGATGCTTATAAACTCAAAACCGCAGGAACGCCTGACAAGGCTGCTTTGGAAAATCAGGCCTGGGTTGGCCGACCAGCATCAGCAGTTGAAGTTACTTACGCAAATCATACTTCGTTTGAAAATTGTCGATTTGAACACTTGGCTTCGACAGGATTAGACTACAAAAAAGGAACATCTGATAATTTGATTCAGGGTAATTTATTCAAAGATGTTGGAGGATCGGCAATTTTGATTGGAACATTTTCCGATGAAGCATCTGAAGTGCATTTGCCTTATAATCCATCAGATAAGCGAGAAATTTCTACAAACGATAGAATCGAAAATAATTTAATTACCGATGTAACCAATGAAGATTGGGGTGCAGTTGGTATTGGCGCAGGTTATGTAAGAGGCGTTAAAATTTTGCATAACGAAATTAGCGATGTTTCTTATTCGGGCATCAGTATGGGCTGGGGTTGGACGAAAACCCAAAATGCGATGAAGAATAATACCATCAGTGCAAACAAAATCCACCACTACGGAAAACACATGTACGATGTTGCAGGGATTTATACTTTGTCGGCGCAGCCAGAATCTTTTATTACAGAAAACGTAATCGATAGTATTTACAAAGCGCCTTATGCGCATCTTCCTGAGCACTGGTTTTATCTATATACGGATGAGGGTTCATCGTATTTTACCATAAAAAATAATTGGACGCCCACTGAGAAATATCTTCAAAATGCAAACGGACCAGATAATTTATGGGAAAACAATGGGCCGAAGGTTTCTGAAAAGATTAAGCAACAGGCAGGTTTGGAAAAACCTTCCCAGTATCTGCTAAAAGAAAAATCTGTTTATTCAAATCGTGGTATTAACCAAGCGCAAGATAAATCTGTTGTTTTTGAATTGATTTTTATAAATGATAATCTGCCAGGAGATAATGATTTGGAAAACTTTGCAAAAGAGAACAATCTGCAGGCAAGTTCTATCTACAAATGGAATAATCGATTGGTTATTTATACTTCTAGCTTAAAAGTAGAGAGTTTACAGCAAACTTTGAAACGCTTGAATGCGCAAGAAATAAAGCTTTATGATAACCTGTTTTATGATTTCAACAGAGAAAAAAACTGTGGAAACAAACCTGTGGCGGAATGGGATAACATTATTTTATCTGCTAATTTGGTTGAGGATGAAAAGATGCAAAAAGAATATCTGGATTATCACAAAACTCAGTTTGAAAAGTGGCCTGAAATATCTAAAGGCTTCTGTAATGCTGAATTTCAGCGATTAGCAATTTTCAAAAAGGATAGGCAATTAATGTTGATTATCAGTATTCCGAAAGGAAAGAAATTAGATGATTTGAATCCAAGAACTACCTTGAATAATCCTAAGGTAGATGAATGGAATGCAATAATGAAAAAATACCAGGAAGGTATTGAAGGTACAAAGCCTGATGAGGTTTGGGTGTTTTTTAAACCAATAGAGTGAAATTAAAACACTCGTCATTACGAGGCACGAAGCAATTCTACAATTATTGTATTCTTTTCGAATTAAGATTGCTACGCACCTCGCAATGACGACTTAATAAATAAAAAAATAATATCATGTTAAGATTAGGGATTTTAGGTTTAGGAGAGGGCAGAAGTACAATTTCTGCATCATTGGCGAGCAAAAAATTTAAGCTCATTCAAATTTGCGATGCCAA
>SEDB01000385.1 GCA_004210715.1 Pedobacter sp. | reverse complement strand
TCATCATTAAAAGGTGCACTCCAACCACCAAATTCAAAACCGCCCGATTGATCCTCTTCAGGGCCGCCTGGTGCCTGCATCACCCCATCTAAAGTGATCATCGATAATACTGTTATTTTTCTCATGATATTTAACTCCTTATTTGCCATTTAACAGGCATATCTAGTATGGGTTAAATATCTGCAAATAGATTTCGCGATTACCTGTGCAAATACGGCAATATTAAGGGTTCAACGCGACAGTAAATTTTAATTGTACGCTACTTATTATTCTTATCATAAAATTCAAAGAAATCATTTAACCTGAATATTTTAGTGAGGAAGGCATAGTCCTGGTTAATGCGGTTGTAATTTTCGAAAGCAGGTTCTTTATCATCAATATTGCCTTTGCCCAATGTTCTGTCTGGAATAAATAATGCAGTGGTAACTTCGGGTTCTCCCAGCAGCGAATAAATTTCTTTTCCCTCTACCTGGTAAGCTTTGAATTTGCTGCTTAAATCTTTCTTGGTGTAAATGATGTTGTAAATCACATATTTTGATTTCGTTGGATTTTTAAGATAGATTGAATTTCTTTCCTAAAATTAAACGATCAATGCCAATAAAATTATTCCTTTTAAAATTCGCTGTATTTAGTCAATGATTCGTGTGGAATCATTTGTTATTTGAAATCTTAGTCTATAAATTGATGTTTTCTTACTCGCTGATTCTAATTTAAGATGCTGATGCAGGCTCAAAGTTAACCATCCATTCTATTCCATATTGATCCCTAAACATTCCGAAATAGGAACCCCAGTCACTTTTTTCAAATGGCATTTCAACACTTCCTCCTGCAGATAGCCCATCAAATAGCCGCTCGGCCTCTTCATGGCTTTCTGCGCTAATGGAAATTTTCGATCGGTTTTCATTTTCATTCACGCTGCCCATGATCTCGGGAACATCATTGCCCATTAATACATTTTGACCAATTGGTAAGGCGATGTGCATAATCTTTTCTAACTCGTTTTCTGGAATAGGATATTCCTCGCTTGAGATATCTTTAAAACGCACTACTTTGTTAAAAGTACCGCCAAAAACTGATTTATAAAAATTAAATGCTTCTTCAGCATTGCCGTTGAAGTTAATGTGTGGATTGATCAATGCCATAATATTGAGCTAATTTTGTTGATAATTAGGTTAAGTTAATGCTTATTTAAAATACATCACAATTTTTATTGTATAACATCAATTTAATTGTCTTTTAACCAATTATGGAATACTTGAAGTAACAGTCATCGAAAATACCCTGCCATTCTTCCAGCAATAAACAATATTGTAACTGTCTGATCCATCACCAGCATCAAATTCAATGTAGTATTCATTCTTTTTTCCTTCGTAAACTTTAGTATTTAATGCGCTTACTCCAAATAAGTTCTTAAAAGTAGCGGGAGGAAAAATGTGATTTTTATTTTTAGATTTTAACGTGATGCTTTTGATTTCTGTAGTTTCTCCGCCATAATATCGGAAAGCATTTTTATCATCTATCAAATAATTTCCTTCTTTTTTTTGAACGATTTTATGGTCTTTTGGTAAAAATGTTTGCGTTTCAATGGTAACCTCTAAAACGTCATTGTGATGGATAATTTTCTTGTCCTCAATTTCGGTACGCTTCAGAATAGATAAATCTTCCAACCTGATTAATCTGCTTTTGTGAACATAGCCCAGCTGCTCTTCTCCCGAAAACTTTAATATGTTTTCTACCTTTTTGCTATTTCCAGTCGGAAAATTTATGGCAATCCAATCAGTAGATTTATTTTCTTCTTCTTGCGTATATGATGCAATCGCGAAAGCCTGCCCCTCGATTATTTTTCCAATTACTTTACCATTTATGCTCGGTAATTTCCTGACGTTGGTGTATCCATCATGATCATAACAAATACTCAGTTGTGCCTTGCTAATTAAAGGCTGAAACGCAATAAGTAAGAACAGAGCCGTATTTAAGGATATTTTCATTGTGACAATTTAAAAATATCATCAGCTTCTAAAATTTGTGTAGGATAACCTTTTGCAACCGCATTAATCATTGCCTTTCCTACTTCAGAAAGTTTCAAAGTTTTAACAGAGATAAACGGCGACAGTAACGGGCCTAATATTTTATAGATCGTTTTTACATTTTTTTGTCCTTTGCTACCAATCATTATTCCCGGGCGAAAATTATACTGCGCCTTAAAAGGCAATTTCATTAATGCATTTTCGGTGCGTCCTTTTACTCTTGCCCACATAACCTTTCCTTTTTCCGTGCTATCTGTACGGCTTCCAGAAACATAAATGAAAGTTATAGTCGGCTTAATTTGTGATAATGTAGTGGCAAATGGAACCGCAAAATCATAGGTTTTCTTGGTAAAACTTTCTTCATTTTCACCTACAGAACTTACACCTGCGCAGAAAAAGCAACCATCATAATTTTTTAATAAGTCTGAATGGTTTTCGATTTCAGAAAAATCTTTTACAATCAGTTCTTTCAATTTTGGATGCGCTAAATCGTAATTTCTTCTGTTGATCATGAGCACTTCAGTGACTGTCGGATTTTCCAGACATTCAAATAAAACACCTTCGCCAACCATTCCTGTTACGCCTGTTATTATTACTTTCATTTTTAAAGATAATCAATGCGGCCGATTTCAATAATAAAATAGATATATCACTTGTTTAAAAGTCCAGATTGACTTGTTTAGAAGTTCATATTGGCTTAAGATTTTTTAGTTTTCGCCTTTGCTTTTAAACAAAAGAAATACTTTTTTATTTACGCTAAAAAATGAAATCTCAATTAAATGACGCCCTAAAAACCAAAGGAGACATCTTCGTTTTTTGTTTAAAAATCCTGCTAAAGCTTTGCGAATGCTCAAAACCTAATTCATAGGCAATTTCGCTAACCGATAAATTTGAGGTAGATAATTTTTCCTTTGCTACTTCAATCAATTTTTCGTGTATATGCTGTTGGGTGTTCATTCCCGTTAACGATTTAAGCAAACT
>SEDB01000384.1 GCA_004210715.1 Pedobacter sp. | reverse complement strand
GCAACTGATGTTAATGCGGCATCTCTATACCAGGTAAATATTGGATTAGTTACTGTTGTTGTAGTTGCAACCAAAGCAGCTGATGAACCCGCACAGATCGTTGCATCGTTTGCAACCACATCTGTTGCATTTGCAACTGGTGTCACTGTGATCACTACAGCTTTACCATTTCCTGCGGCATTTTCACATTTATTATCGCCCTTAACGGTAACATAATAAGTAGTTGTTATATTAATTATTGGCGTGGTAAATGTGCTTCCAATAAAAGTGATATTGGTTAAAGCAGCATCACTGTACCAAGTAAATACTGGATTGGTTACACTTGGAGAACTTGCAGTTAAAGTAGCTGAACCGCCCGCACAAGCAGCTGTTCCGCCGTTTACAATAATATCAGTAGGCGTAGCAAGTGGATTAATAGTTACTACAACAGCTTTTGCATCCGCAGCTGAATTTTCACATCTATTGCTTCCTTTAACCGTTACATAATAAGTAGTGGTTGCAGTTAAGTTGTTGATGGTGAAAATCGGACCAACAAATGCTACGCTGGTTAAAGATGGATCATTGTACCAGGTAAATACAGGCTGGGTAACTGTTAAGCTCGATGCCACTAACATTGCTGTAGAACCTGAGCAAATTTGTGTGTTGGCTACAGTGATGTCTGCAGATGTAGCAAATTCATTAACTGTTACCGTGATGGCTTTGGCTGTATTTGGCAGATTTTCGCATTTATTATCGCCGCTAACCGTTACATAATAAGTGGTGCTTGCACTTAATGCACCTGTATTGAATGATGTGCCTGTATAAATTGGCGTTGTTGCCAGTGAAGCATCAGTATACCATTTAAATACTGGATTGGTAACGGTTGTTGATGATGCTGATAACACGGTATTTGCGCCTTTACAAATTGATGTGATGCCACTCAAAGCAATATCCGAATCAATAGCGTATGGATTAACGGTAACCGTAATTGATTTAGCAGTTGCGGCTGTATTTTCACATCTATTACTTCCTTTAACTGTAACATAAAACGTAGTTGTAACATTTACAGTTGGCGAGTAAGTATCTGTTGTATTAACAATGGTTGTTAAAGCAGCATCACTGTACCATGTAAATACAGGATCAGTTACGGTGGTACTTTGTGCTCTTAGCGTAACTGGTGCACCGGCACATACATTTGTATTTCCAGTAAGAATAATATCACTTGCTACGGCAGTTGGATTAAAGGTAATAATGACGTTCTGGTTGAACTTGAACAGCCATTTGCATTAACCAACTCCACATAATAGTTTTTAGTTCCAACTGGTAAGTTTGCCGGAGTTAAAAACTTGTTATTGTTGGATACAAGCATCACTCCGCCTGTTGGTTGGTCATACCAGTTATAGGTATTTCCGGCTACCGCAACAACACTTAGCTCTACTGGCGTACCCAAACATGTTGTTGTTGGGTTAGTTGTTGTTGCTGTTGGTGGAGTTGGTGGAGGAAGTACAATTACCGATGCTCCTACCTGAACAGTTTCGCAACCATTAGCATTAGCAGTTACAAAATACTGATAAGTATTAGCAGGTAAAGTTGGATCGGTTGTAAATGTAGGACCATCTTTACCTGCTTGATAAGCTGTTCCTAAGTACCATTTGTAGATAATTCCTGGTTGAGGATTTTGAACACTTAAAGTTGCAGCAGCACCCTGGCACACACTTATATTATTGGCACTCAATGTAGGTGCAACAATTGTTCTTTGTGCGTAGTCAAAATTAACGGATGTTAAAGCACCTAGTAAACCGGCATTCAATCTTAACTCCACTTCATCAAATTGACTTGTTGGAATGATTGTTAATATACCAGAACTGTTGTCTGCCAATAATCTCAAACTAATTAATGGATTTGAAACCATGGTTACATCGCCATTGCTATTTCCATTCAGATAAGTAGTAACCGAAACATTTGGCAATAAGGCCAATGATAGTAATTGACCTGGCGTAGTAATTTTCAGTCTCAAAGTATCACCCACGTTTGATACACCAGTGAATTTTAATCTCTGGTAAACTGATGAACCTAATAATCCCACAGGAATGACCAACGTTGACCCTGTGTTAACGTCTCCATCAATAGCGTTATTTGCATTAACCACACCAGCACCAATCGAAATGCCTCCAGATACGCCGTTAGTTTGTGTAACTGCCGCTCCACATGGTGTAGGCACCGGTGTTCCTGGTGGGATAACCGTTACATCAACACGGGCTCTGGTTGCCGAGGTACAACCACCTGGGATGGTTGCTTCAACGAAATAGCTTGTATTACTTGATAACGGAGGTGTTATAAAATTGCTTGTATTGGAATTAACGGTACTAAATACCGGAACAGTTCCTGTTTCAGTAGTATACCAATTAATGGTTACACCAGCTGTACTTGAAGTGGCCGTTAAAGAAGCTACTGAGCCTGCTGTAATGGTAACCGATGATGGTGTAACAATAGGAACCTGAATATTACCAATAGTAATTGTTCCTGTTGTTTTGAGAGATGCAGAACCACAGCTATTTACGGCTTCCACACTATAAGTGCTGTTTCCCGTTACGTTAGATACCGTAAAAGTAGGGCCGTCGAAACCTGCCTGATATACATTTGCATTATCATACCATCTGTAAGTTGTTCCAATAACTGGATTTTTAACCTGGAATACAACTGAAGTATTGATACAAGTTTCCACATTTGGAACCAATAATTCTGGTTTTACAGGAGCTGGAGTAACGGTTACGTCAACTGCTGTTCTATAACTCACACAACCTGATGCAGAAACTGCAGCAACAAAGAATTTTGTATTACCCGTTAAAACTGGTGTGGTAAAAATAATTCCATCCTTACCAGTCAGATAAGTTCCGGCGGCATCATACCATCTGTAAGTTAAACTTGAAGATGGATTGCTAACCGTTAATTGAGTAGTTAAACCTTCACATGCTGTTACGTTTGAAGAAACAACTGTCGGTGCCACTAAAATGCGTTGTGCATAGTTAAAGTTCAAAGAGGTTAATGCAGCCAAAACGCCGCCATTCAATCCCACTTCAACAGCATCGAATGTTGCAGTTGGCACGAAAGTAATTAAAGCCTGAGTATCGCCATTTAATAATTGAACATTTAACAACCCACTATTCAATGTTCTTGAATCACCATTACTGGTTGTTCCAAGATAAGTTGTGATTTGTGTGTTTCCTAAAACACTTAATGAAAGTAATCTTCCAGGAGAAGATACCAATACCCTAACGGTATCGCCTAAACGAGAAACTGAACCAAAACTAGCTCTTTGGAATACAGATCCGCCCAAGGCACCCACAGGTAAAATTAATGATGAACCCGTTTGGGTATCATTATCAATTGCTAGCTCTGGGTTAAATACACCAGCCAGTATGCCTAATCCAACAACACCATTAGTTTGCGCTGTTGCCGATTCGCAAGGAACAGGATTTGGAGATCCGCCCGTGTTCACCGTTACCGTAATTTGTGCCCTTGTCAAAGAGGCACAGCCATTCGCAGAAACCGCTTCTACATAATAAGTAGTGGTTGCAGTTAATGCTGGTGTTACGAATGTCGGTCCAACATAAACCGGCGTAGTTGCTGTAGCTGAATTATACCAGTTGTAGGTGACATTTGGAGTAGCAGAAGTAGCCGTTAATATGGCTGTTTGACCTGGCGCTACTGAAGATGAACT
>SEDB01000059.1 GCA_004210715.1 Pedobacter sp. | reverse complement strand
CTTGATGGAATGGTTTTTAAGGGCAAAAAAGACGATTTTGTAACCAGTAGCGATAATGTTTTGGATTATAGCCACTTGATTTATAAACCTACTGATAGTAAAATGGTTGTCATTAGTAAAGAAAAAGTAGATTACGTAGAGCGGCTCGCGGCATTGTCTTTTTTCTTTCTGGTATTTATCATTTTCTCTTTGGTGCTTTACGGTTTGATCTGGCTGATTAAAAATCTTGATGATGAGCGTGTTGGCTGGTTCAGCATCAATCGTTCGCTAATGATTAATGCCAATAAGATTTTATACAAAACACGAATACAGGTTTCCATAGTATTAAGCGTCGTAGCAACTTTGCTCATCGTGGGTTGGGTAACGTATTATTACATGAATAACGAATACCGGGGTCAACAAACCGCATCCATCAAAGATAAAATAAGGAAGGTTCAGCAAAATTATGAGAAGCAGGTTTTTAATAAAGGAATTACCAGTGATGAAGACGCCGCTGCAGATTTTAATAATTTTGCTGATGTTAATAATGCAGATCTGAATCTTTACGATACCGAGGGGAATTTGCTCATGACAACCTATCCAAAACTTTATAACTCAAAAGTGATCGGCAGGAAAATAGGGCCATTGGCGTATGCTTATTTGGCTAAACTTAAGCGTTCGGAATACATTAATCCCGAGGAAAAAATTGGTAATTTGACTTATGCCGCGGCTTATGCGCCGATTAGAAATGCCCAAAACCAAACCATCGCTTATATTGGTTTGCCAAATTATTCCAACGAGGAGGAATACTCGGATAAAATCGCCTTGTTTGTAAGTAATTTGATCAACATTTATGCACTCGTTTTTGTCGCTGTAGGTGTGTTGGCTGTCTTCCTTGCAAATCAGATCACGAGTCCATTAACATTTATTCAAGATAGTATTGCCAGAACCAGAATTGGACAAAAAAATGAACCCATTGTGTGGCGTAGGCATGATGAGATAGGCTCGCTAATTAAAGAATATAATAGTATGATTGCTGCACTCGAGGCCAGTGCGGTAAAACTCGCTCGTTCTGAGCGGGAGAGCGCATGGCGTGAAATGGCAAAACAGGTGGCACACGAAATTAAAAACCCATTAACACCGCTAAAACTCGGCGTTCAGCTATTGGAAAAATCATGGAAAGAAAATGATCCAAACTTTGAAAATAAGTTTAACAAGTTCAGTAAATCTTTCATTGAACAGATTGATAGTCTCTCCAAAATTGCCTCAGAATTTTCAAATTTTGCCAGGATGCCCGATACCAATTTGGAAAAACTGGAAGTGATGCCAATAATCGAGCAGGCCCGGCAGGTTTACAAAAACAGTGATAACGTCGAGATTAACGTGCTTAATAAATGCGACAGAAACGTTCGCATTCTGGCAGACCATGATCAGCTTTTGAGAACATTCAATAACCTCTTTAAAAACGCGATAGAAGCGATTGATGAAGAATCTCATTGTTGCATTACCACCATTTTATACAACGATGAGGCGAATGCCTATATCGAAATAAAAGATAATGGGAAAGGTATTCCAGTCATGTTACACGATAAGATTTTTGTACCAAACTTTACCACCAAAACTTCGGGAACAGGATTGGGATTGGCCTTTGTTAAACAAGCCGTTGAAAACGCAGGCGGAACCATAAGCTTTACCTCGGTAATGGACGTTGGAACCACTTTTTACCTGGCTTTTCCACTGGCTTAAAAAAAGGTTTAATGTATTTTATCGAAGATCGACCTGTGCTTTACCCATGGTGTTGCCGTCGGAATAAAGAATAACGGTATAAATTCCTTTAATGAATGATTTCGGGTTTGCCCAATCAATCACATAAGTGCTCTCATCGTTATTGTAATTGATATAAATGGAATGGCTGTACTGCATTTCCTGCCCATCAGCCTCAAAACGATTTCCCTCATCAGCAAGTAAATTCCCTGCCGGATCGAAAACTCTTAAATAGATATTGTGATGGCCTTTATCAGCCAATTCATTTGGAATGATGTTAAAGCGAACGCTCAACTTTTCTGCAGTAGATGATTTGGTAACTTCAATTTTCTTTCCACTTGACTTTGTTCTGAAAGCTACAATTTCTGCACTTTGAAGTTTTAATGCAGAAGCTGTTTTTACCTTTGCACTTAAATTTGAGTTTTCACTTTCCAAATTTGAAGCTTTATTGCTAATATTTCTTAACGTGTTTTCTAAGCTGTCGCGGCTATTCTTTAAGAAAATATTATCTTTTTGAAGTTGGATAATCTGTTCATTGTAATTCTTTACAAAGGTTTTCAGCTCATTAATTTGGGTATTTGCTTTGTCTAATTCTCCCTGAGTGATTTCCCCCTTTTCCAAGGCAAGTTTAAGTTCTGCAATTTTTTCTCTGGCTAATTTTTGCTCTTCTAAAAGTTTCTCGTTCAAATCAAGGTTCAAAGCTTCAACTTTATCAAGCTCTACCTCAATTTTTTCAACCTCAAGACGAAGTTTAACCTTTTCGCCACTTACTGTTACAATCTTTGAATCTTGCTGTCGACCTTTGAAAACAAGGTAAGCATTGAATCCAATTAGTGCAGCTACAACTATAACCAGGAAGTAAATTTTGTTTCTATCGCCTTTGTTAATCTTTTGTGGTTCCATCTTTAATAATGCTGTATCTTCTTAAATTAATATACTTTTGTTCTTCCATAGGTAAATGGGGCACACAGTTGATTTTAGCAGGCGCAAATTATAATTTTTAATAAACTTATAAGAGTTTTTAAAAAAAATCGTTTAATTGCTAATGTTCATTTGTATTCAAATTAACACAAATACACAACCTGAATAAAAAACAAGACAGAATAATGCTTAAAAACTTTCTATACGTACTTTTTTCTTTAACTGTTATACCTTATATATTAAATGCACAACCTTTAACAAAAATTGCTCCAAAAAGAGAGTTTAGAGGTGTTTGGGTGGCTACGGTAACCAATATCGATTGGCCATCCCGACCAGGATTAACAATCGATCAGCAAAAACAAGAGCTTATTGGCATTCTCGAGAGGCACAAGAGTCAGGGAATGAATGCCATTATTTTGCAAGTTAGGCCAGCAGGCGATGCTTTTTATGCAAAATCGAGAGAACCCTGGAGCCAATGGCTGATGGGCAGGCAAGGTTTGGCGCCAGCTGCAGGTTACGACCCACTCGCATTCGCCATTAAGGAAGCCCATTTTCGTGGCATGGAATTACATGCATGGTTTAATCCTTACCGGGCCAGCATGAGCAGTAGTAGCATTTTGCATGAAGACCATGCTTTTAAAAAACATCCTGATTGGTTTTTTACTTATGGTGGAAAAAAGCAGTTTGATCCAGGTATTCCAGATGTAAGAGAATACATTGTTCAGGTTATTTTAGATGTCGTTAAAGGATATGATGTTGATGGAATCCATTTTGATGATTACTTCTATCCCTATAAGATTGAAGGGCAAAGCATTAATGATGCAGCCACTTTTAGCAAATTCCCGAATAATTTTACCGATATCAAAGATTGGCGCAGAAATAATGTTGATTTGCTGATCAAGCAATTGGACGATAGCATCCATCATTACAAAAAGTGGGTTAAGTTTGGTGTTAGCCCCTTTGGCATTTGGCGTAATAAATATGAAGACCCGGAAGGATCTGCAACTAGCGGATTATCCAATTATGCAGAACTTTTTGCAGATAGCCGTAAATGGGTTAAAGAAGGTTGGGTAGATTATATAAATCCTCAAATCTATTTTACTTTTACACGCAGAGTTGCTCCATTTGGAACATTGGTTGATTGGTGGAGTAACAATAGCTACGGCAGACATGTGTATATTGGGCAAGGTGCTTATTTAGTTAACTCAAGAGCTGAGGCTGCCTGGAAAAATTTATCAGAAGTACCTAGGCAGGTTCGCTACCTCAGAGAAAGTAACCGAATCCAGGGAAGCGTTTATTTCAGCTCGAAATCTTTAAGTACAGTGGCCAGATCGGTTGGCGATTCACTTAAAAATGACCTCTATAAATATCAGGCATTACCACCTCAGATGCCTTGGTTGGATGAAGTTCCACCAAATGAACCCCAATACTTAACTGCTGATGCGCTGAAGGATGGTGTGCACTTAAAGTGGCAAAATCCACTAAAAGCGAAGGATGGCGAAACAGCATCTGGGTATGTGATTTATCGCTTTTCAGAAGGAGAGAAGATCACGGTTCTTGATCCCAAAAACATTTTAAAGATTAGCTTTGAAGATTATTTATCATTTATTGATACTAGCGCTGAAGCAGGGAAAAGATACAGCTACCTGGTTACAGCGCTTGATCGGTTGAAAAATGAAAGTGAACCCAGTGGACCAATTGGTGTAGAGATTCCTTTGGCAAAAGAATAGTTTAGTTTAATAATTAATCCTTACATTTCACTTTCTTAAAACAAAGCTTTAATTTAGTTTGATCAACCAAACTAAAAATCATGACCGAACCTAAACAACGATTGCTATCTCTTGATTTTTTTAGAGGTTTAACTGTTGCCGCAATGATTTTGGTTAACAACCCGGGTAGCTGGGGGCATATTTATGCACCACTCGAGCATGCCGAATGGAATGGTTGTACGCCTACTGATTTAATATTTCCTTTTTTTCTATGGATCGTTGGCGTGTCAATTGCCTTCGCAATGAGCAGCAGCAAAGCGAATCCATCAACCCATAACAAAACAATCGTTAAAGCCATTAAGCGTGGCATTATTCTTTATCTTTTGGGCTTCTTCCTGGCCATTTTTGGTAAGCTGATGGCGGTAATGATTGATGGGAAAAGTTTGCTGGAGGCTTTTCAAACTGTGCGTTTATTGGGTGTTTTGCAACGGATCGGGATCGTGTTCATCATCAGTAGCATTGTTTTTCTTAAATTTTCAAACAAAGCCATTTTTAAAATATTTATTATTATTCTCGCTGTTTATTGGGCATTGATGACTTTCGTTCCAGTTCCAGGTGTGGGTTACCCCAATATGGAAAAGGAAACAAATCTGGCCGCTTGGATTGATCGTGGCGTTTTAACAGAAGCTCATACCTGGGCATCTGCCAAAACCTGGGATCCGGAAGGGGTGCTCAGTACTTTGCCTGCAGTAGGAACTTGCCTGTTTGGTATTTTAGTTGGCGTTTGGATGCGAAGAAAAGATGTTGACAACCCTACAAAAGTGGCCTGGTTATTTACAACGGGAATTGCCGCAGTGATATTAGGCTTACTTTGGGATCTTCAGTTTCCCATCAACAAATCGCTTTGGACAAGCTCTTATGTGCTTTACGCGGGTGGTTTAGCTTCAGTTGGGTTGGCGCTGTGTTTTTGGTTAATTGATGTTCAGGGGTACAAAAAAATTACTACCCCGTTTGTGGTTTATGGTGTAAATGCGATAACGGTTTTCTTTCTTGCTGGCTTAATGCCTCGTGTATTAAACCTGATTAAAATCTCCAATGCTGACGGTTCAAAAACTGCCTTACTGGAAAAATTTTATGCCACCTGTTACACCCCCTATTTTTCTCCTGTAAATGCTTCACTAGTTTGGGCCATTACCTATGTGCTTGGGTTTTATGTTCTGCTTTACATGATGTACAAAAGGAACATCATCATTAAAGTTTAATCGCCAAATAATGAAATGATTCATGCTGCTAAATTGCAGATTTGATGCTTTACCAAAAATAAATTGAATAAAAAGACAACCATATACGATATTGCAAAGGCATTAAATATAACCGTGTCAACCGTATCCAGGGCTTTAAGCGGTTTTCCGGCAATAAGTGATGCTACAAAAAAGGCTGTTATTGAAACGGCTAAAAAACTGAATTATAGTCCGAATAGATTAGCCTCTGCTTTAAAATCTGGTAAAACAAATATCATAGGTGTAATAGTTCCTAGTGTAGAAGCGCATTTTTTTGCTTCAATTATCCACTGTATAGAAGATGGCTTGAGAGAAAGTGGATACCGCGTAATTATTTATCAGTCAAGTGAATCTGTGGAAAATGAAATTAATGGAGTACGCACATTATTGGAAGCACAAGTTGATGGAATACTGGCGTCCATGTCTTTGGAAACCCAGGATGTGTCTCATTTTGAAGAAGTCATAAAGCAAAATAAACCACTCATACTTTTCGATCGTGTTCATGAATCGATAAAAGTGCCTACCATTACGTTGAATGATTTTAAAGCAGGTTATCAAGCCACAAAACATTTAATTGATCTGGGTTATAAAAGAATAGCCATTATTACAACTATTCATCAAATCAAAATTTTCAATGATAGATTGAAGGGTTACAAGGCGGCGCTAGCAGATCATAACTTACCTGTTTTAGATGAACACATCCTATTTGGTGGATTATCTATTGAGGATGGAACCTTCGGCACAGGTAAATTGATGCGTGGAAAAAATAAACCTGATGCGATTGTAGCCGGAGACGATTTTACGGCCCTTGGGGTAATCAAAAAACTCAAAGAAATTGATAAAATTCCCCCTGAGGTTGGGGTTATAGGTTTTGCAAATGAAGCTTTTTCTGCTTATATCACGCCAACTTTGACGACTATAGATCAGCATCCAGCGCAAATGGGTAAGGCGTGTGCAAAAATGTTTTTAAAGATGATTAAACAAGAAAATCCTTATCAAAATATTGAACACGTAATACTGAAACCAAATGTCGTAAAAAGGGAATCGACAATAAAGCAGGAGTAGAACGTTTAGGGTTAAAAAAAATCCCCACTAATAACCTAGCGGGGAATGAAATAATATTTAGTCTTTAAACTTCCACCTTACAAAAGCTTCCATGGCTTCGTATTCAGCAAGTCCAAGTTCATCGTAAGCTTTTGCTGTTTCCCGGTTACGGTCTTCAGCACGTTGCCAAAACTCTCTTGCATCATCACCTGGAAAAACAGCCCTGTCTTTTTGGCTCTGGTGTTTGAATATTGCGTTTCTTTTGCGTTCCAGCTCCTGAGGAGAAATTGGCACAGCCATTTCAATTTCGTGTGTTTCAAACTCATGCCATGCACCGCGGTACATCCATAACCAACAGTCCTGTGCCCAAGCTTCAGTTTTGCGCAAACGAGTTAATGCTTCTAAAATAATATTAAAACAAACAATATGTGTTCCATGCGGATCTTCAAAATCGCCGGCAGCAAAAACCTGTTGTGGTTTAACCTTTTGCAAGAGTTCCATTGTAAGCTGAATGTCCGCATCGGTTACCGGGTTTTTCTGGTTCTTTCCACTCTCGTAAAAAGGCAATGCCTGAAAATGTATATGATCATCCTCCAAGCCACAGTAACGAGCGCCGGCAATGGCTTCTCCTTTTCTGATCAAACCTTTTATGGTCTGAATCTCCGGCGTATCCACCTGATTAGGTTTTTTCTGCTCTATAAAGGTTCTCATATTGCTGTAAAGTTCCTTTAAATGTGAGTTGTCCATTCCCATTTTCTCTGTGAAATCCACGTTGAACTCCACAAAACGAAGGGCATCATCATCCCAGACGGCCGTGTTTCCAGAAGTCTGGTAAGCCACATGCACATCATGTTTTTGATCGACCAGACGAATAAACGTCCCGCCCATTGAAATCACATCATCATCAGGATGCGGTGAGAAAATAATCACACTTTTTTTCGCAGGCTCAGCTCTTTCAGGGCGCTGAGAATCATCAGCATTTGGTTTTCCGCCTGGCCAGCCGGTAATCGTGTGCTGAAGTTTATTGAAAATATGAATATTGATGTTGTAAACTGGTCCTTTCTCGGTGGCCAGTTGTGCCATACCATTGTTGTTGTAATCATCCTCCGTTAACTTAAGGATAGGTTTGTTAAGGGTATTAGCCAGCCAGATCACTGCTTTGCGGATTAATGCATCTGTCCAAACACAATCTTTAACCAGCCAAGGTGTATCAAAACGGGTCAGTTCGGCCGCTGCGGGTGTGTCTAATATAAACTCAACATGATCCGAAAGCTGTAAATATGTTGCCGGAACATCGCCTGAGATTTCGCCTTCAACTGCTTTTTTTATAATTGATGCTTTTTTACGGCTCCAGGCCATTAAAATAATCTCTCTTGCCTTGAAAATGGTACCAATACCCATGGTAATGGCCTTGGTTGGCACAAATGCTTTTCCACCAAAATCACGGGCCGCATCACGGCGGGTCAGATCATCAAGGGTAACCAAACGTGTTCCGGAATTGGGAGCAGAACCTGGCTCATTGAAACCAATGTGACCGGTACGGCCGATACCCAGGATCTGAATGTCAAGTCCACCAAGGTCTCCGATTTTTTTCTCGTAGTCCAGACAGAAAGCCTGAATGTCCTCTAAAGGAAGGGTTCCGTCAGGAATGTGAACGTTGTTCTTGTCAATGTCTATATGATCGAAAAGATTTTCGTTCATAAAAGTAACGTAACTCTGTGCGGCGGTAGGCTGCATTGGATAATACTCATCCAAATTGAAAGTGATTACGTTTTTAAAACTTAAACCCTCTTCTTTGTGCAGTCTAACCAGTTCGGCATAAACTGCAATTGGGGTAACACCTGTTGCTAAGCCCAGTACTGCAGGTGCGTTGCTTGCTTGTTTTGATTTAATGAGGTTCGCAATTCTGTGCGCCACATTAATGGAAGCAATTTTTGGATTATCGAACACGCTTACGGGTAGTTTCTCGAAACGCGTCTCCTCCAGTAGATTTAATCTAGCCATTTTGTTATGGATTTTAATGTACGGAGCAGTAAATATAGCGAGTTATGCCCAAATTCTAACAAAGGTTATTTACTTTTATTGCAACTATTTGCTTAAAATTCAATTCAGCATATAAACAAACGTTTGATCATTTTTCAACTGCTACAATGAATACCCAGATACAAAATCTATATAATAAAGCTCAGAAAGAGCAACGTTTAATTATAGGCTTAATGAGCGGAACATCAATGGATGGTTTGGATATTGCGCTTTGTGCGGTAAGTGGAAGTGGTGCGGAAACCGATATCAAGATTTTACAGTTTAAAACGGGGGAATATACCGATGATTTTAGAGCAAAAATTAAAGCCATTTTTTCCAAAAAGCAGGTTGATTTGGAACTCGTTTGCTTGATGAATGAGCACATTGCCAACACACATGCCAGTTTGATCAACAATGCATTGAAAGAATGGGGTTATCAAAATGATCAGGTAGATTTTATTGCCAGTCATGGCCAAACTATTTTTCATGCACCACAATCGCTACATAAGTTAACTGATTATCCTAACGGAACCTTACAAATTGGCGATGGCGATCATATTGCTGTAAAAACGGGAATCATTACCTTATCTGATTTTAGGCAGAAACATCTTGCTGCTGGTGGCGAGGGGGCGCCATTAGCAGTGTATGGAGATTATTTAATTTTTTCTCAAAAGGATGAAGATCGTGTTATGCTCAACATTGGCGGGATTGCCAACTTTACCTATTTGCCTGGAAACCTGAATGCCGCCGAAATTTTCTCCACTGATGTTGGTCCGGGAAATACGTTAATGGATCAGTTTATGCAACAGCATTATAACCAGTTTTATGATAAAAATGGAGCAGTGGCGAAAACTGGAATCTTGAATAAAGCCTTATTAAATGAGTTGTTAAAGTGCGACTTCTTTGATGTCGCTTTCCCCAAAACCACAGGGCCTGAACTGTTTAACTTAGCCTATTTAAAAGATGCGCAAATCCGGTCGGCTACAGAAAACATTCATTTAGAAGATGTGATGGCAACTTTATGTCACTTTTCTGCGCAAACTATTGCTGAGGCAATAAAAAGATGTTTTGGAAATGAGGCAAAAGCCCAGGTTTTTATGAGTGGTGGTGGCATGCATAATCCGCTCCTGGTGGAATTGTTAAAAGCGAACCTTCCTTATTCAAATTTTTTCACGACCGATGATTTAAAAATTAATCCCGATGCAAAGGAGGCGGTTTTGTTTGCAGTTTTGGCAAATGAAACTTTATGCGGAAAACCAATTGATTTCGGTAACAGACAAGGAGTTCCATCTGTTTGCATGGGAAAAATAAGTCTGCCGGCATAACACTTTATTATTATTTTGTGAAATTCTCTGTTTCGAATTAAAATTTGCTTTGTTGGGTATTTTACTAAATTTGTGGAAATTCTAATCTTCACTAACAAAACCAAATTTTATGGAAAAAAGTTACCTAAAATGGTCAACAAGATTTTTTGCAATTTTGATGATCCCATTTCTGCTGCTTTTATTTACAGGGATGGCCCAGGCACAAACCAAACGCTATACCATTAGCGGTAAAGTTACCGATGCCTCCAATAGCGATCCGGTTCCCGGCGTTGTTGTCAAAATCTTAAATACAAACTTAGCAACCAGTACAAATGGAAACGGAGCCTATTCGTTCTCTGTAGATTTAGCTGCTGGAAATTACCAACTCCAGTTCTCTTTTGTTGGCTACAAAAGCAAAACCCAATCGATAACCTTGGGTACAAGCGATCAGGTACAATCGAGCGCTACTTTAAGTGCAGATGCGGTTGGCCTTGATGAAGTTATCGTAACCGGAACCTCGCAAGGAACAACCAGGAAACAACTGGGTAGTTATGTGAGTACCGTTAAAGGCGATGACTTAAACAAAGCACCAAGTGGAAATGCTTTGGCATCTTTGCAAGGTAAAACACCGGGAGCGCAAATCAGTCAAAACTCTGGAGATCCGGCAGGAGGAATTTCTGTTCGTTTAAGAGGGGTGAGTTCTGTGAATTCATCCTCGGAGCCATTATACATTATTGATGGGGTAATTGTAAATAACTCAACTACCAGGGTAACCAATACTTCTGGTAATTATGATGGCGGAAACTTTGTTGGAAGTATCGGACAAAACAGAATGGTAGATATTAGCCCGGCTGATATAGACCGCATCGAGGTATTGAATGGTGCTGCTGCTGCGGCTATTTATGGATCGAGAGCGAATGCTGGTGTAATTCAAATCTTTACTAAGAGAGGTAAAACTGGCGAACCACAAGTGAGCTTTAATACCAGTTTAACCATTAGTGAATTGCGTAAACAGATTGATGTAAACCAATCGCCAACCAAATTTGGTGGCCCTACCGATGGACCAACGGCACAAACTCAGGATGTATTATCTCCTGCGTTAATTACGACTACTCCAGTTACCCGTTACAATTA
>SEDB01000383.1 GCA_004210715.1 Pedobacter sp. | reverse complement strand
GATTAAAATTGGCGAAGAAAGAGGGGATAGGGAGTTTGTTTGGTGGTTCAAGGTTGATTTGTTTTTTATGGTTCAGCAATAATATTTTGCAATTCGGTGAGTTCTGCAACCTTTTCCGTAGCGCCGGCATTTTCATAAGCCGAAATTAAATTCCTAATCACACGGCGGATAATATCGGTATTGCTGCAAGGGCGATAATATTCTGGTAAAGATTCTAAGTTCAGCTGACGTAAAAATTGATCTACATCATGTTTGCCGAAAATATTTCCGCGGTTGAAGGCGTTGATGTAAAACAGTACGCCATACTCAGTGCCCTCCTGTTTACTTTCATCAATAAAACCTAGAATGAAATGCTGCGGAAGGTTAATGCCATAAATAGGTAAATCCAGTTTCTGCGCCAGCGTAGAATAAATGATAGCTAACGAAATCTGGTTGCCTTTTTTGCTTTCTAAAACCTGGTTTAAATAAGAGTTTTGAGGATCGTGGTGGTTTTTTGTGTTTCCGCCAAAACCATATTGCTGGTATAAAATGTGGTTAATCAGTTTTACTTTTTCAACCGAACTCATTTCATATTGCAGCCCCAACCAGATATCCCGTTTAATTTCCTCTATCTGGTTGATTACTTTTTGTTCATCTAAATCCGGATATTGATAGCGGTTGATAATTAAAGCACCCTGCAATAAATCAAAAGCACCGCTCAGGTACCATAGATTCAAATCTTCCTTAACTGTGTTAAACTGAATTTGATGCACGATGTTTTCAATCCGCTCTTGCAGAAGGCCATCGAAAGATTGCTCCCAGGCATTTTCCAGGTAGTGGATCACCTCGCCACCATATTCAAGGAGTTTTTGTTCCACATGCTGGTACACTTCCTCATCAGGATCATCCAATAATTTTACCAATGCACTTATCTCAGCGATATTTTCCATAAAACATACACACGTTTGCCGCGTTTAATTACTTTTGCAATATTATGCTATTTCAATTTATTACCGACTACCTTAAACACCGTTTAACAGCGAAAACCCGCCACGGAACGCATTCACCTTTTGTGTACAAGCTAGCTGATGAGGTAATTTACGATTTTACTGATAAATCTCCATACCAAAGCATCGAACAACAGCGAAAAAAACTTTTTTCTGACGATTCTACCATTACCGTAACCGATCTTGGGGCAGGTTCTCATCTTAATAAGAACCGTAACAAAAAGGTTAGTCAAATTGCTAAAAATGCTTTGAAAAGCCCCCAATTGGCGAAGTTGATTTATCGTTTAGCGCAGGATACGAATCCGAAAACAGTTATTGAATTAGGTACCTGTTTGGGTATTACCTCATCTTATTTGGCAAAAGCTTGTCCTGACGCTGAGGTTATTACCATTGAAGGTTGTCCGCAAACTGCTGAAGTAGCAAAAAATAACTTTCAGCAGCTCGATTTGAACAACATTGAGTTGCATGTAGGCAATTTTGATTTGATCTTGCCTGATATCATTGCAAAGCAACCCACACTCGATTTCGTTTACATTGATGGAAACCACCGAAAAGATGCTACTTTAAATTATTTCAAGTGGTGCCTGCCAAAAGTAACCGAAAACTCTTTGCTGATTTTTGATGATATTTACTGGAGTCAGGGAATGAAAGAAGCCTGGGCGGAGATTAAAAATCATCCTGATGTTACGGTTACTATTGATTTATTTTGGATAGGCTTGGTGTATTTCAAAAAAGGCCAGGCCAAAGAACATTTTAAGTTAAAATTCAATCAATAAAATTTTAATGATTAAGCAAAATGAAAATTGAACCTAAACTTGATGGTATTCAAAAGTTGTCTGCTCTGTACATTTTGCTGATCAGTGTCTTTGCCGGAATTTTAGGTTATGTTATTTCCTTAGCAATAAACATGGATGTCTTAACACACGTCATGTTTGGCTGGGATATTTTCTGCTTACTACTTATTTCATTGCACTGGTACATGTTTTTCAACACCTCAGCATCAGAAACTTACCTTAAAGCAAGGATGCAGGATGAAACCCGTGGAGAAATATTCGCCATTGTTCTGGTATCAACCTTTGCCGGATTGTTGGCTGTAGTTTTATTGCTGATTAATAAAGATATCAAACCTATTGATCTCGTTGTCGCTATTTCTGGGATGTTTTTGTCATGGTTTTTGGTGCATACCACTTTTGGCATGCGTTACGCTCATCTTTATTACGGAGATAGCGAAACAAATAAAGGTTCAGGTTTGGATTTTCCAGGCGATGATGAGCCTGATTTTATAGATTTTGCCTACTTTTCTTTCGTTCTGGGCATGACTTTTCAGGTTTCTGATGTAGAAATTTCATCCCGGAAAATCCGTCGGCTTTCACTTTTACATAGCCTCATTGCTTTCATCTTCAATACCGTTATTGTTGCATTAACCATTAATGCATTGGCAGGTTTGAGTAAGTAAGCGAGCGAAATCTACCACGAAATAC
>SEDB01000382.1 GCA_004210715.1 Pedobacter sp. | reverse complement strand
TTGTGGCCGGAAACTTTGACTGAAAAACAATTAGAGGCGCTTACTTTTCAATTGGGAATTTTTAAAGAAATTTTGAAGAATGATTTCATGGATATATTCGAGGAAATTGAGAGAAAGCTTATCTAATAAAATATTAGTCCTGAAGTTTCACCGATACCCAGAAAACATGAAAAAAATCCTAAAAACTATGTAACTTGAAAACTGAACTTTCAAATAACATAGTTTTTATGCAATTTAGTTTGCAATTTGAAAGCTTAACTTTCAAATTGCAAGGTTATGATTAAACGGCAATTAAAAAACAGAATAATAAAAGCACTTCAAAATGTGCCTATCGTGGCTATTCTAGGGCCGAGGCAAGTCGGTAAAACTACCTTGGCATTTGAAATTTCATCAGACCTTCAAGAACAAGAAACTTCATATTTGGATCTTGAACTAGATAGCGATATGAATAAACTACAAGATTCAGAGAGCTATCTGAAAAGATTTAAAAATGTACTTTTAATCATAGATGAGGTTCAACGCAAACCAGATCTTTTCCCAAATTTAAGAGGTCTGGTTGATCTTAGGAGAAAAGCAGGAGAAAAGGCAGGACAATTTTTACTACTTGGGTCTGCATCTCGCGACCGTCTACAACTCTCATCTGAAACGCTTGCTGGCAGAATAAGATACATAGAGCTTACCCCACTCAATGTTATAGAGCTATTTAACGCGGACAAATTGGGTTTCAATGTGGAAAAATTATGGTTCAGGGGTGGCTTTCCCGGGAGTTTTCTTGCAACTGATGAAGAGGAAAGCTGGGAGTGGCTGAACGACTTCATTTCAACTTACGTTGAACGAGATATCCCAATGATGGGGCCCCAGATACCTGCCAACAGATTAAAGAAATTCTGGCAAATGGTATCGCATTTTCATGGGCAACAAATAGTATATTCTGATATAGCTAAGAGTTTGGAGGTCAGCCATACAACAGTCAAGTCATATTTGGATATTTTGACTGACTTTTACATGATCCGTCAATTACAGCCTTGGGCTGGAAATACAAAAAAAAGGTTAGTAAAATCTCCAAAAATATATTTGCGTGATAGTGGAATTCTTCACAAATTATTGAACATTTCCAGCATAGATACACTATTTGGCCACCCTATGCTTGGCGCTAGCTGGGAGGGATTCGTTGTGGAAAATATCATTGGTCAGTTATCGAATAAATGGCAATACAGCTATTACAGATCTGCTTCTCAAACAGAAATTGATTTGGTTTTGGAAGGGCCCAATGAAATGGTTTGGGCAGTAGAAATAAAAAGATCTGCTTCTCCGAAAATATCCAGAGGCTTTCACTTGGCATGTCAGGATATAAAAGCTACTGCGAAATTCATTGTTTACTCTGGCAGAGAGGCCTATCCATTGGGAGAGGATACAGAAGTAATTGGGCTAATAGCTTTCTTGGAGTTATTAAGCGAAATAGATTATTCCAAAGCTAATAAATAGCTTGTACTTTATCATATGATTTAAAATTGGAGTAGAATTACAGAAAGATTTTTTTGCGCCTCCAATCCGTCGAAATCAATATATTTGCTCCTATGTCGCTATTTACAATAAAAGAAGAAATGGATGCGTTGGTTGCCGAGTTAAACCAGCACAATTATAATTATTATGTATTGGCCATGCCAACCATTGGCGATTATGAGTTTGATAAAAAGCTAAAACATTTGGCCGAATTGGAAAAAGAAAATCCTGATTTTGCTGATCCTAATTCCCCTACGCAGCGTGTTGGTGGCGACATTACTAAAAACTTTATTACCGTTCAGCATAAATACCCAATGCTTTCGTTGGGAAACACTTATAACGAACAAGATCTCAGAGATTTTGATGAGCGCATTCGAAAAGCCATCGGCGATAATTTTCAATACGTTTGCGAACTAAAATTTGACGGTTTGTCCATCAGCCTTACTTACGAAAACGGAAAGCTTTTAAGAGCTGTTACCCGTGGCGATGGTAGTAAAGGCGATGACGTAACCAATAATGTAAAAACCATCCATACCATACCGCATCAAATCAAAACTGACCAGGCACCCGAACATTTCGAAATACGTGGTGAAATTTTCATGCATAAGGCTGCGTTTTTACGCTTAAACGCTGCACGTGAAGAACTTGGAGAAATTGCTTACGCCAATCCTCGAAATTTTGCTTCCGGAACGATAAAAATGCAGGATAGCAAAGAAGTGGCAAAACGCCCTTTGGATGGATTTATATACTTTTTATATACTGATAAAAAATATTGATGATGTACTAGCTTTTATCCATCATTGGGAGACTGAACGATTCAAATTAAGTTACGACATCGATGGAATTGTAATTAAGGTAAACAGTTATGCCCAACAGCAAGAACTTGGTTTTACGGCCAAGTCTCCCCGCTGGGCAATCTCATATAAATACAAAGCAGCGGAAGTAGAAACCATTTTAGATAAAGTGACTTATCAGGTTGGCCGTACTGGCGCAGTTACGCCTGTTGCTAATTTAAAACCCGTGTTACTTGCAGGAACTACAGTAAAAAGAGCCACGCTTCATAATGCCAACGAAATCGAAAGATTGGATTTACATGAGGGCGACACAGTCTTTGTAGAAAAAGGTGGAGAAATTATTCCAAAAATTATTAAGGTAAATTTGGATAAACGGGTAGCTGGATCGAGCAGGGTGCATTACCTGCACAACTGTCCGGAGTGCGGAACTGAACTGATCAGAAAAGAAGGAGAAGCGGTGCACTATTGTCCTAATGATGAAGGTTGTCCTCCACAGATCGTAGGCAAAATTCAGCATTTTATTGGGCGTAAAGCAATGAACATTGATGGCTTGGGCGACGAAACGATTGAAACCTTTTACAAAAGAGGCTTGGTTAATCACATCAGTGATCTGTACACTTTGTATGAAAAAGCAGATCAGTTGAAAGGGATTGAAAGATTCGGCGAGCGCTCGATTGAAAATATGCTTGCTGGCATTGAAAAATCGAAAGAGATGCCTTTTGAAAAAGTTCTTTTTGGATTAGGCATCCGTTATGTTGGGGAAACCGTGGCCAAAAAACTGGCCGCAGGCGTTAAAAATATTGACAAGCTTTCTACCGCATCAGTAGAAGAACTTATCGCAATTGATGAAATAGGTCAACGCATTGCTGAGAGTATTGTTGATTATTTTGGAAATTCTGAGCATTTAAAACAGATAGAATTATTAAAATTAGCAGGATTAGCTTTTGAAATTGAAGAAAAGGTAATTACGCTTGATAGCGACACACTTATTGGAAAAACATTCGTAATTTCGGGCGTTTTTGAGCATCACAGCCGCGATGAACTGAAAGACCTTATTGAAGCAAATGGCGGAAAGATTCTGAGCAGCATTTCGGCCAAATTAAATTTCCTTGTTGCAGGAGATAACATGGGTCCTTCAAAACTGGAAAAAGCAACAAAACTAAATATTCCGATGATTAGTGAAACGGAACTTTTAGCAATGATAAAATAAAAAATTATAGAACGAGTAAAAACGATTGAACATCCCTCAATCTATAATCAAAATTCAATAATTACAATATATAATGAACAAATTTCAGGGTACTGGGGTAGCGTTGGTTACACCCTTTAACACAGATGGATCAGTTGATTATAATGGTTTAAAAAACCTGATTAATCATTTGGTGGAAGGAGGAATTGATTACCTCGTTTCTTTAGGTACAACCGGCGAAACCGCTACAATGACTAAGGAAGAGAAGAAGAAGGTGTGGGCCTATACTGCTGAAATTAACGACAATAGATTACCGCTTGTTGCCGGTATTGGTGGAAATAATACCTTAGCGGTTGCTGAAGAAATGAAAAGTTTCAACACCAATGGTTACAGCGCAATTTTATCGGTTAGTCCTTACTATAACAAACCTACGCAAGAGGGAATTTACCAACACTATAAATACCTGGCTGAAGTTTCTCCTTTAGATTTAATGTTATACAATGTTCCTGGTCGTACCATGAGCAATATGACACCTGAAACCACTTGCAGGTTAGCACATGATTTCAAAAACATCATCGCAACCAAAGAGGCCTCAGGAAGTTTTGATCAGTTCAACCAGATCATGAGAGATAAACCTGAAGATTTTCTATTAATCTCGGGCGATGATCCTGTAACATTGCCGATGATTGCGCTAGGCGC
>SEDB01000381.1 GCA_004210715.1 Pedobacter sp. | reverse complement strand
GGTAACAAATTTGAGTTAAGAGCAGTTGGTTCTTCAGCTAACTCTTCAGCGCCGATGACAATCTTAAACGCGATTATGGCTGAGCAATTGGTTAAATTCAAAGCTGAAGTTGATAAATTGATTAAGAAAGGTGATAAAAAAGACATCGCATTATTAACAGTTATCAAAAAATACATCAAAGAATCTAAATCGATTCGTTTTGAAGGTAATGGTTATAGCCAGGAGTGGGAAGATGAAGCTGCAACACGTGGTTTATCAAACATCAAAACTACGCCTAAAGCTTTAGATGCTTACTTAACTGAAAAATCAGCTGGTTTATTTGAAACAACTGGAATTTATAGCAAACGTGAAATTCATGCCCGTCATGAAATCATGTTAGAAAACTTCTACAAAAAATTACAGATCGAAGCTCGTGTAATGGGTGAAGTTGCAAATACTGCCATTATCCCTGCTGCTATCGCCTACCAAAATTCTTTAATCGAGAATGTAAAAGGATTAAAAGAACTTGGCGTAGAAAGCAAATCTTCTCTTGATATCGTTAAAAAACTTTCTGAGCATTTAGACATTGTTAAAACCAATATCGATGCCATGTTAGAAGAGCGTAAAGTGACCAACAAAATCGAAGATACACGTGAGAAAGCAATTGCTTATGACGAGAAGGTTAAATCTTATTTCGATACGATTCGTTACCACGCTGATAAGTTAGAGCAAATTGTTGACGACAGCGTTTGGCCTTTACCAAAATTCAGAGAATTGTTATTCATGAAATAGATTTTAAGCCGTAAGGTTTAAGGTATAGGGCGTAAGGTTTAAACTTTACGCCCTTTTTTTGATCGGGACTTTTACAACTTAAGGATTTCAAGATCATAACATTAAACCTTTCTATTCAAGATAAATACTCATTTGAACAGCTAGTTTACTTCCCTCAATTTCCTATTCGCTATTTCCCATTTCCCGTTCTCTATTATCCATTTCCTGATCCCTATTTCCTATTATCTGTACCCCATTTTTTTTCTAATCCCCAATCCCTTCTTCCTATTCCCCATTTCCCATTCCCCATTCCCACCAAACTACTAAATACCGAAACCCTCAAAACTTCTGACTCCCGGCTTCTGACTCCCGACTTTTTCCCTTATCTTTGCGGCAACATGAGTGATAACAGGTACAATCAACGTGGCGTTTCTGCCTCAAAAGAAGATGTGCATAACGCCATCAAAAACATCGATAAAGGAATTTTCCCGAAAGCATTCTGCAAAATCATTCCCGACATCTTAGGCGGCGATGAAGACTATTGCAACATCATGCATGCAGATGGTGCCGGAACGAAATCATCTTTAGCTTATGTTTACTGGAAAGAAACCGGTGACCTTTCGATCTGGAAAGGTATTGCGCAAGATGCCATCATCATGAATATTGATGATTTAATCTGTGTGGGGATTCTACCGTGACTTGCCGTTTAAAACGGGAAGATATTATCAGCAATGATAACATCAAGCCAGGCGATGTAATTGTAGCCTTGGCATCTTACGGACAAGCTACTTACGAAACCGAATACAACGGCGGAATGGGTTCAAATGGATTAACCTCCGCTCGTCATGATGTTTTTGAGAAATCTGTAGCAAATAATTACCCAGAGAGTTTTGATCCGGCCGTTCCATTTGACTTGGTTTTTTCAGGCAAAAAACAACTGACAGACGAAATTGAAATTGAAGGTTTCGGAAAAACCACCGTTGGAAAACTGGTGTTGTCTCCTACCCGTACTTATGCTCCTGTAATTAAAAAAATATTAGAAAATCATCGCAGCCAGATCAATGGAATTGTTCACTGCAGTGGCGGTGCACAAACAAAAGTGTTGCACTTTATCAATGAAGATATTCATGTGATTAAAAATGATTTATTTCCTATTCCACCTTTATTTCAGCTGATTCAGGAACAATCTGGAACCGATTGGAAGGAAATGTATAAAGTGTTTAATATGGGGCACCGCATGGAATTGTACGTACCTCAGGAAATTGCAGAAGATATCATCGAAATATCAAAAAGCTTTAACATCGATGCGAAGATTATTGGTCGCGTAGAAAAGGGCGAACAAAAGCAGGTTACCATCGAAAGCGAAAAAGGAACTTTCGTTTACAATTAAAACGCAATTAATATAACCTCAATTATAAAATTGTCATGCTGAGCTTGTCGAAGTACTCAAGTTACCTACTGAGCATTTCGACAAGCTCAATGTGACAAATCTGCTCATCTCATCATTCCATTTCCTATTCACGATTGATGAACTTATGAAAGGTGCTTTCTTCCCCATCACTTTTTTCCTCCTGATAAAGAAGATCAAGTTTATTTGAATCAAAATTTTCAAAGAAGGTATCCCAATCAATTTCCTTTAGATCAGATTTGTTTTCACTGTGTTTAGGAAAATGTATCCTCAACACACCTTCATTGTTTCCTTTAGCGGTATCCGCAACTATCGCGGGTACACCACCATGTTTCTCAGCCCATGCTTTAATGGTAGCGTGGTTGTGAGTTTGTTTTGAACTGCTCATAATTTATTCTTTATTAAATCAATTACTAAATATAATTATACAAGCGCCTAAAAGGTTTTCAGTTTTTTAAAATTGCTGTAAAAAACAAAAAGCCCCGACTTTTCAGTCGAGGCTTTAATATTAGTATTTGAATTAAGTATTAGTTAAAGTTATAACGAACACCGAATTGCATGTAGTAAGTAGATGAAATTGTTTGAGTGGTACCAAAAGTATCACGAATTACATCACCACCAGCTGTATTTAATCTAAATGTAGGTTTAGTAGTATTATTAACTGCTGTAGAGTTTGTAGGAACTAAAACAGATGTACTGTTTACGAAATTTCTATTACCCCATTTGCGGTTTAATAAGTTTCCAAAGTTGAAGATATCAACAGAGAACTGAAATGAGTTTTTAGTTTTTCCGTAGTTTTTGAAAATCTCTTGAGTTAATCTAAAATCAAACTGATTTCTCCAAGGTAAAGTTGCACCATTACGTTTAGCATATTCACCTCTGTGCTCGCTTAAATATTTATCCTGAGCAATGTAATTTTCGAAAATTTGGCTTTGCTCTGCAGCAGTAAAAGTTCTTGCAGCTGCACCAGTTCCAACAGTTTGAGCAACGAAATCAATTTCACTTGCATTTCTAGGAATGTACATTAAATCGTTTCCGTTTACACCATCACGGTTAAAATCTGCTCCGTAAGTGTAAGAGAATCTGCCTTGTTGAGCACCTTCATAAAATACAGAAACAAAAGTTGCTAAGTTTTTCAAAAACTCTTTACGGTAAGAAACACTAGCAATGATACGATCAGGATTCAAGTTATTTGAATAACTCAAAGTTGGGTCATTTGGATTACCTGATGTTTGAGGAATTGACCATAAGTTACCCAATTGATCACCAGCACCATCACCGTAGTTACGTTGATCAGAACGTGTATAAGCAATCATTGCAGAAACACCACTGTTAAATTGTTTTGTCAATTGTGCAGTAGCCTGCCAGTTGTAACCACCTTTAGCGTTAGTCATTTCTGTAACATTGAAAGGAGTAGTTGCATTTGCTGTCGGAATACCCGCAGAGTTAATATCAACTACCTGTCTACCTGCTACAGAGTTTGGAAACAATGGTCTTGTATCTGGATATCCTGAAATTGCCAAGTTTGTAGGGTTTTCAAGATTCACATTTTTTGCAACAGCAACTCTTAAATCTTTTCCATAAATACCCTCTAAAGTACCAACAATTCCCCATGGTAATTTTGCATCAATTGCTAAACTTGATTTCCATGTTTGAGGGAATTTCAAGTCTGGAGACATCACACTAATTGTACCTGGAATAGAAGTACCGGCTGCAGGTCTAGTTGCAGTTAACAAGTTAGGTGCAATACT
>SEDB01000380.1 GCA_004210715.1 Pedobacter sp. | reverse complement strand
GGATGGCAATCAGGAATAACATCACTAGTCCGTTTTACGCCAAACAAACCTGCTGCCCTGGCAAATTCGAAAACATCGCCTTTGGGTACTTTTCTTTGCACCACGGCATCGATTGTTTCCTGCTTGGAAACACGCACCGTTGCGCTTGCAATCGCTTTTCTTAAAGTATTTGATTTCTTTGTAATATTGACCATTTTATGTGTTTTCTTTCCACTGATGGCTGGCATCAGCAAATATTTCCTTTCCCCAAATGGGAAGTTCTGATTTAATTCTTTCCACTAATTCGTTGCAGGCTTCGATTGCGGGTTTTCTGTGTTTCGATGAGGTGAACACAAACAGACAGATTTCGCCTGCATTAATGGCGCCCAGACTATGATGGATATGCATGCAACTTAGCGGATATTTACTGAAAATTTCTTCCCTGATTTCATGCATTTTATTTAATGCCAATTCTTCAAAGGCTGTGTATTCGATGGCTGAAACCATTTTGCCCTCTATTTCATCTTTTCTAACCTGACCCATAAATATGCTATGGCCGCCAATTTCAGTTTTAGTACTGTGGTTACTGATGCTTTTGGCAATAAATTCTGGTGTGATAGCACCATTTACAAATATGTTTTTGATTTTCTTTTCGCTCATACTAAGATGTTAAAAAATGGTTTCTCCATTTTGAAATTCCGCCTTTTAAACTGTATATCTTTTTAGTGTTGCCATATTTTTGATGGAGTTTCTCTGCTGCGGCTACACTTCTGATGCCATGTTGGCAAAGTAAAATGATATTATTTTCTTTAATATCAGCTGAGGCAAAAGCATCAAATTCTGACATGGGTACTTGCGTATAAGTCGCCGGATTTAGTTTCGGGAATTCATGGCGCTCACGTACATCAATGAGCAATGTAGAATCTTTTTTACTCAACGCCATCATGTTCTCTGCGTCAATTTCAGTATAACTTTGTACTAAATTTTCTATGTCTCTATTCATCAAATCTGCTTCAATTTTTTGCCTATCATATTCATTTGATGGACTAATGTTAATTTCATACTGCTGCTGGTCAAGTAGATTGTAATGCAATAATTTGTTAATCAGCGGTTTTCCAATTCCAGCGATGAGCTTAATGATTTCTCCGGCTGCCATCGTTCCAATAACGCCTGGTAAAACACCCAATACACCATTTTCTGCACAATTTGGAATCTCGCCAGCATTTGGCTGAACGGGGAATAAATCTCGGTAATTGGTGGAGGCACCTAACTCGTCGGGAATATTAAAAATAGCAATTTGCCCTTCAAAGCCAGAAACGGCGGCGAAAACCAGAGGTTTTTTAAGTATCGTGCAGGCATCGTTGATCAGGTATCTTGATTCGAAATTATCTGTTCCATCAAAAACGATATCATAACCGCTGATCATTTCGATTACGTTTTTCCTGTCAACAGAAATAGGATGAAGGCTCAACTTTGTTTCGGGATTCATTTGTTTAAGTCTTTTTGCAGCGACTTCAACTTTTAAAAACCCGATATCTTCCAGCCCAAAGAGCACTTGCCTTTGCAGGTTGGAAAGCTCCACTACATCATGGTCGACGATTCCAATATGACCAACGCCAGCTGCAACAAGATACTGAAGGACGGGACATCCCAAGCCTCCGGCACCAATGACCAAAATTTTTGCTTCTGCAAGGCGTAGCTGAGATTCCGTACCGAATCCACTCAAGATAATCTGCCTTTGATATCGCTCTCTGTTCATTTATCCTCCAGAAAATGGTGGCATGATCGCCACAATATCCCCAAACTTTAAATCGCTTTTTCCCTGAACCAGGTTTTTATTCAGGGCAAGTTTGTATTTCATTGCTGCAAGTTGCGGAAAAATTTTTTCAAGATAGATTTTTAGATCATCGGTATTCCCAATGCCTTCAATATCCATCTTTTTAATATTAATGAATTCGGATACTTTTCCAAAGCTGATTAATTCAATTTCCATTTGATATTTAACCTTGATTTTAAATTAAAATTACCTCAACCATTTCACCAGCCTTAAATTCTTGCTGCAATTCATCCAATTGAATGAGGCAGTTTGCCTGCGCAAAAGAACTCAAACGGTATGACTCCTGAGCGCCAAGTGGCGTAGCTTTTGCATCTGCAATTTCCAGGCAGCCCGAAAATAACCTGATCGTCTTTTTTTCCAAAGAAGAGCGGCTTGCCTGGTTTCTGTTTTACCTTGTGAAAAATTTGTTTCACGCCACAATTTGCAGCGGCTTCTAACACGAAATCATAATCGCCTACACTTACTCCGCCCGTTAAAAGTACTAGATCATTTTTTGCTAAAGCTCCTTTGAGTACATCTGTTAGCGTTTCCAAAGTATCTTCGGCTGTTAAAACTTCAATCTCACGGATTCCTTCTTTATTTAATGCGGCAACGAGGGAATAGGAATTCGATTCGTAAACCTGACCGAAGTTTAAAGCTAAACCTGGTTGTTGAAGTTCATTTCCGGTAAGAATAATGGCCACCCTTGGCATCGGATAAACCTCCACCTCGTGAATACCAATTCCAGCCAAAAAAGCCAGTGAAGCCGGACTAAGCCAATCGCCTTTTTTCATAGCAAGCTCGCCAGTACTAATTTCTGAACCAATTGGCCGTACATTGGACCCTAATACTAGCTGTTCATCTTGGAAACTGATGGTGTTATTTTCTCTGCTGGTTTTCTCCTGCATCACCACTGTATCTGCACCGTCAGGAAGGGGAGCACCGGTGAATATTCTGATGGCTTGGCCCTTAGTTAAAGTTAATTTATTGGCGGTACCGGCTGCCATTTCACCAATTAAATTGAGATTTGTTGTTTGTTCACCGAAGATAATCGCATAGCCATCCATTGATGATTGAGCGAAAGCGGGAATGTCAAATGCAGCAAAAATATCATTTGCCAGCACGTGTTCAGCAGCCTGTTGTAAAGGTTTTATAACAGGCTTTAGTGAAGATATATGTTCACTGATTAGTTTTTTCGCTTCCTCAACACTTATCATTTTATCCTCCAATGGTTATCATACTCCTGTTTTTGATCGCATCAGCATCAAGGTTTTCAAAGTGCGTGATTAATTGTCCACCTAACTCTTTCTTTTTACTCCAGATTGATGCTTGAATCAATGGAAGCACATCTTCATTTTTTCTCAATGCACTCAATAGATCGGTTTCACCATCAGAAAATAAACAGTTTTTAAGTTTACCATCAGCGGTTAAGCGCATTCGATTACAGGTACTGCAAAAAGGAGCAGTCATGGTACTAATTACGGCAAAAGAACCTTCATGACCAGGAATCATAAAACCTTTTGCGGTATCATGAGGAGCTGATTTAACCGGCAATACGATGAAATCATTTTCTATAATGCTAAGTATCTCCTGAAAAGAAAACATTTTGTTACTGGTCCACTTATTGCCTGTAAAAGGCATAAATTCTATGAATCTGATTTGAATGGGGTTGTGTTTTGTCCAATCAATAAAATCTTTTATTTCGCCATCATTAAGACCTTTCATCACCACCATATTTATTTTTACGGCAATTTTGTTTTGCAATAATAACTCAATATTGCTTCGAACCTGATGAAAAACATCACGCCTGGTGATCATGAAAAACTTTTCTGGTTGAAGGGTATCAAGACTGATATTAACTGTTTTAATGCCTGCCTCAATTAATACAGGCAGCATTTCGGCAATGCGTGTTCCGTTTGTAGTAATGACCAATTCTACCGGAAGTTTACCCAAACCCCTTATAATTTCTGCAGCATCTTTACGAACGAGTGGTTCGCCACCGGTAAGCCTGATTTTTTTTACACCCTGTGCCACAAATGTTTCTGCAAGTTGCAATAATTCATCAGGTTGCATTAACCTGGATGCTGGCGTAAAGTCGTAATCCTCCTCCGGCATACAATAAAAGCAGCGGAAATTGCAATTATCGGTTAATGATATTCGCAAATAATCATGCACTCTTCCAAACGAATCTGCTATCATTTATGGTATAATTAAATTTTTATAGTCTGTTTCTGTATCGATGTCAACTTTGCCTAAGTCGAAAGAAATGGTAGCGGTATCCTCGCTGTGTTCTTTAATCAAAACCTTCGCACCACTTTCTCCTGTTAAATTTAACAATTCTCCGAAATACTTCTTGTTGAACAATGTTGGTGTACCAGTTGTTTCGGCATAAGCGGAGGTGACAATATTTTTTTCTTCTGTATGATGGACGTAATGAAGCTTTTCAATGATCTCAGTAGAAATATGAACCTGATCTGCAACGGTAAAAATTGCATTTTCAATTTCAGAATTGATATTTAAAGCAGTTTTTAAACCAAACGAAATACTCGATGACATCCCGTTTTCCCAATCATTATTAACAGCATAAATTACTTCAGGGTAATCAGATGATTGCGCTATTTCTTTTGCATAAGCACCTAATACTACAACAATCGGGTTAAATTTAGTTTTTATCGATTCTGAAATAACAATGTTCAGCAAGGTTTTCCCATTGTAAGCCAAAAGCTGCTTGGGTTTTCCCATTCTGCTGGAGTTGCCTGCGGCCAGTATGAGGTTTTCCCATTGTAAGCCAAAAGCTGCTTGGGTTTTCCCATTCTGCTGGAGTTGCCTGCGGCCAGTATGATAATCGCTGTACTCATGAGCTACTTTAAATCGTAAAAATGTATCGGGTTTTTTTTCTCTTTAAGCATCCCTGCTGAAGCTCCGGCAAAGGTTGCTTTTATTTCCGCAATGATAGAAACCGCGATTTCTTCAGCCGTTTCGGCGCCAATATCTAGTCCAACCGGTCCGTGTACCCTGTTCTCTTTTTCGGTTTCATTAATTTCTTCCAGCATCCTGATCAGCTTTTTTTTGGGGCCAAGGGTGCCAATGTAAGGCGCATCTGTTTTTAAAAGCAAGCTTAAAAGTGCAATATCGTAATTATAATTATGCGTCATCAATACAAAAGCCGTTTGATTATCGATTTCCACCTGAGCTAAAAGTGCTTCTGGTTTTGCAACCAAAACTTCCTTTACATTGGGGAATCTTTGCTGCGATGCATGCGTTTGCCTGCCATCTGCCACGATGATTTCCCAACCCAAAATATTTGCCATTTCTGCCAGCGGTTGAGCATCGTTTCCGGCGCCTGCGATAACCAATTGAATAGGAGGGGGAATAAATTCGAGAAACGCATCAAAGTCCTGACCATCGATCGGGTAATTTTCAAATCGTGATAACTTAAGCTTCAACACATCAAAGGCATCATTTTTAATCGAGCCTAAAATCTCATCCGTAATTTTCTCAAAACTGTCTTTCTC
>SEDB01000379.1 GCA_004210715.1 Pedobacter sp. | reverse complement strand
ATGGCTGCCCACCTTAACAAAAAATTAGCCCATCATAAACTCACCGGTTTAAAGCTTCATGTTGATCGTAAAAGCAAGTCTACCGAGCATGAACTTAAAGAATCACTAGTCGGGCATTCGTTAAAAAGTGTGTTCAGAGAGGGCAAGGAATTACGTTTCGAATTTGCCGGCGGGAATGTATTAGGCATTCATTTGATGTTACACGGAGAGATCAGATTACCAAAAAAAGGTGAGGAAGTTAAGTTTCCCATACTCCAACTGGATTTTAAAGATGCTATACTTTATTTAACAGATTGGCAAAAGCAGGCAACACCAACCTTGAATCCTCAAAATTCTAATGTACCGGATGCCTTGGAAATTGATGCTAAATGGTTAAAAGAGGTTCTTGCTAAGAAAAAAACTGACGTGAAAACTGTGCTACTGGATCAAAAGATCATCCGTGGAATTGGAAACAGTTATTCCGATGAGATTCTTTATGATGCAGGGATATCGCCCTTATCGACTGCCAATGCTATCCCGGAAAAGCAGGTCGAGGCCTTGTCCAGATCCATCCATCAGGTCCTAACGCAAGAGATAAAAAACCTGACCGATGCAAGTGAGGATTTGATTATTGGCGAGAACAGGGATTTCTTAAAAGTGCACCTCCCTAAGACGAAGACAACCAAGAAAGGCGAAGAGATACTTGTCGCTCAAAAGGGTTCACGCAAGACCTACTACGTGGAAAGCCAAAAATTGTATAGCTAAGGATTTATATTTTTTAGTGGATATTGACTGTTATGGTTAGATCTTGATGCCATTTTTTCTCATCTTTTCGAGAAGAGGTGTTACATTCGGCAGATCTCAAAATCCATTGAACCAGACTGATAAATCACAAATTGTACACGCTCAATTGGATGTTCTATTTCCGGTAAGCTTTCCAATAGCCTGTAGAGCCAGTTCTTTAGTTCGGCCTTTTGACCACCACTAGTTTCTAAATGAAGATCTATTCTGGCACTGAATGAGAATGCCTCTGATCCTGGCACCGATGCTTGAATGTTTTCAGCTAATTGCTTGCCAACAAACCCCAGGTTTCATGTGTTTTGTTTTGCGCATCCATAAATGAATTTAACGATTTGCATTGATAAATCAATCATTAGCATTGCCATCTAATTCAAACTCGACATCATGTAATCTAACTATTCCTTAAATGATAGCAGGGTAATCCAAAAGGACTTTACCTTTACCGGACATAGGGGTAACATTGAAGTACTTGATTTCAGAATCTTCACTCACAGTGAATACATGAAAATGCGTTTGATCAGCATGCGTTACCTTAATATTGGTCGAATGGTTAAACGCGCCATTTGTTTCCAAAATGTACTTCAACATATCTCCATATTCAACCAAATCTACGCCTTCCTTTAGCACATAGATCAGCTCCCCATTTTCGCTCCAAAACGATTCAACCGCTGCCTGGTCAAATTTCTTTTGTTTGGCTTCCAGCGCTGCATTTAATGCAGCTACCCTGATACTATCCATATTGTTATTTTTATTAGTTAATATCAAAATCTACAGTGTAGTCATCCCCTTCTTTGCTCAAGACCACACTGAGCTTGGATTCAAAAGCCACATCATCATAAATGTGATCCTTTATACAGGCGCCAAACTCCTCAATATCCGTATCCTCATCAGCAACCAGTTCCAGAATATCATTATTAGTGAATTGGAATGCCTTGAGGTTATCTCCATACTTTTTCATTAGAAGATCTGCTAAATGATGTTTGGCATCATTGTCCCTTAAATACATACCGATCCCTTCTAGATATTCTTTCAGCTCTGCATCTTCAGTGCTATAGCCAATCGGGTCATTTTTATCAACTACAAAAGAGCCTTTGAAGTTGCCATCTATAGAGGTAAACCAAAATTCATCATCAATATTAATATGAACTTTTACTGGCTGCGTGGTACTGCAATGGTACATTTCAAAATTTAGTGTAATCATGGAATGAGTTTTTCTATACAACTCTATCATAATCAATAAGTTTTAAAGAATATTCGACCAAATGGAAACTTATAAATGCAAAGATAAAATTACTAATTTAATTAGCAAAAATACTTTAAACAAGGTAGGAATAATGCATTTAATCAATAATTCAAATAATCCATTTGAAATACAAATAAGGCAGCCTGAACGCTCGATCGAAGTCGATGATAAGTATTTATCCACAATCTCTGTGGATAAACAATTTATATAATACTAATATATTTAGTAATTTTACAGCTTAATTTTATTCCGTATGATAAGAGAACTGGAGATCCCAAGGGACAATTTGATCGACACGCTGGACAATCCTGGTCGCGTTACGGGTTTTATATCACCTGCTGAAGATTATAAACAGCGAAGGTTACACATTGCCCAGAAAATAGTTAACGATCCGACTAACACCTTCTACTTTGAAGCTGATGATGAGCAGATGCGGTATTTCGGAATTATGAAAGGGAGTATAATCATAGTAGATAAATCAATCAAAGTTTCTTCGGGAATGCTGATTGTTTGCTGCGTGGATGATGAATGGTTAACCAGAAAGCTGCTGATCAAAGGAGAGAACACCTATTTATGCATTAATGACACAATGGATGCCTGTTTGAATGTTACCGGTAAGAATATTACGGTCTTCGGAGCGGTAACCTGGACTTGTTTACCCCACTCAAAGAATAACCATGTTCGCACTGGCAGATTGTAATAATTTCTATGCCAGTTGTCACAGACTTTTTGAACCTCGATTTAACGGGGTTCCTGTGATCGTGCTCAGCAACAATGACGGCTGCGTCATTGCAAGAAGTAATGAAGCAAAAGCATGCGGCATTGCCATGGGGGCTCCATTATTTAAAATACGGGAACAAATCAGGCAACATAACATTGCTGTATTTAGCAGTCACTACACTTTGTACGGCGACATCAGCGCACGGGTGATGAGCAATTTAGCGAGGTTCACGCCTAATGTAGAAATTTACAGCATTGATGAGTGCTTTCTGGGCTTAAAGGGATTTGATAATCTTGCTGACTATGCAAAACAGATCAGAGAAACGGTTATTTATAATACCGGCATCCCGATAAGCGTTGGTGTGGCACCTACAAAAGTGCTCGCTAAAGTAGCTAACAAGACATCCAAAAAGCATAATGGCGTAATGGTATTGGAAACTGCAGCGCAGATAAGTGACGCACTGTCTGACTACCCTGTTGAGGACCTTTGGGGCGTGGGAAGACAGTTTGCGCACAAGCTGATAAAGGGCGGGATCGAAACTGCCGCACAATTCAGAGCCTTACCAATGGATTGGGTGCAAAGCAATATGACCATTGTTGGCTTGAGAATGTGGCGGGAACTGTGGGGAGAAAGCTGTATTCCATTAAAGTCCGTTTTAGAGCCAAAGAAAGGCATGTGCACGAGCAGGGCATTCGGAAAGCTAACGACAGATTATAATGAACTTAAGGAGGCGACTTCAAGCTACGCTGCAAGATTAGCTGTCAAACTCAGGCGGGAGAAACTTTGTACAAGTGTTTTATCTGTCAGGCTTTTGACCAACAAATTCACATCAGAATCATCCCAGGCCTTCCCTTCCATTACCATTCCTTTAGCGCACCCTGTAAACAATACGATTGATTTGGTCAAAGTGGCTTTATTTGCATTAAAAAAGATATATATGCGCGGTTATCTTTTTCAAAAGGTCGAAGTGACCGCCACAGGCCTTCTGCCTGAATCTGA
>SEDB01000058.1 GCA_004210715.1 Pedobacter sp. | reverse complement strand
AAAAAAGCCCCAACCAAAAATGGTCGGGGCTTTATTACTTTATTATAGTTTTAGACTACACGCCTAATAGCAATCTGGCTGGATCTTCTAATAATTGTTTTACGCGAACCAAGAAACCAACTGACTCACGTCCATCGATAATTCTGTGATCGTAAGACAAGGCAACATACATCATCGGACGGATAACAACCTCTCCCTTTTCAGCAATTGGGCGCTCAATGATATTGTGCATACCTAAAATAGCTGATTGTGGTGCATTGATAATCGGAGTCGACATCATCGAACCAAAAACACCACCGTTAGTGATCGTGAATGTTCCGCCAGTCATTTCTTCAATTGTTAACTTACCATCACGAGCTTTTAAAGCCAATGCCATTACAGATTTCTCAATTTCAGCTAAACTCATGCTTTCTGCACTACGAATAACCGGAACTACTAAACCTTTCGGAGCAGAAACTGCTATTGAAACATCGGCAAAATTATTGAAAACAATTTCTTCACCATCAATACGAGCATTAACTGCAGGGAAATCTTTTAAAGCTTCGGTAACTGCTTTAGTAAAAAAGCTCATGAAACCTAAACCTACACCATGTTTTTCTTTGAATGAATCTTTATATTTAGAACGTAAATCCATAATTGGTTTCATGTTAACCTCGTTGAAAGTGGTTAACATCGCTGTTTCATTTTTAACAGCAACCAAGCGTTTTGCAACTGTTTTACGTAATGGCGACATTTTCTCACGACGCTCAGAACGTGATCCGGCTGGAGCCGCAGCAGCAACTGGAGCCGTAGCTTTTTGAGCTTCAGGCTTTTTGGCCGCTTCAGCTTTTATAGCATCGTCTTTAGTAATGCGACCATCAACACCGGTACCTTTTACTGCACCAGCATCAATACCTTTTTCAGCAAGAATTTTTCCAGCCGCAGGAGATGGAGTTCCAGTAGCATAGCTTTCGCCAGATGATTTTTCAGCAACCGGAGCCGATGTTTTATCTTCAGCAACAACAGCTTTTTCTTCTGCTTTTGGAGCTTCAGCTTTTGCAGGTGCTGCGCCACCATCTTCAATTTTACAAACTACTGCTCCAATGGCTAAAGTATCGCCTTCAGCAGCTATGGTTCTTAAAGTTCCAGCTTGTTCAGCGGTTAATTCGAAAGTAGCCTTGTCTGATTCTAACTCAGCAATAACCTCATCCATTTCAACAACATCACCATCTTGTTTTAACCATTGTGATAAAACAACTTCCGTTATCGACTCACCAACAGGTGGAACTTTTATTTCTAAACTCATAATGTTTAATATGTCTTTATTAGCTTCTAATTTTTATATAATTACCAATGTTCAATAATCAATTATCAAATCTATCGGCACATTTATGTTTGAAAATTGAAATTTGATTATTGTACATTTACCTTAATCGGCTTCTGCCATTTTTTTGCTTGCTTTTTTAGCGGCATCTTTCACTTCCTCTTCTTTCACCGGAACTTCTAATGCTTTAGCTAAAATATAAGCTTGCTGATTAGCATGTTGTTTCGCGAAACCTGTTGCTGTACTGCTGCTCTCTTTTCTCGAAATCACATCAATACCTTTCAAACCAGTTTTATACAACTTGCGGAACAAA
Organism: Pedobacter sp.; assembly: GCA_004210715.1. GTDB lineage: Bacteria > Bacteroidota > Bacteroidia > Sphingobacteriales > Sphingobacteriaceae > Pedobacter. The sequence continues at coordinate 13,359 of SEDB01000058.1, read as the reverse complement.
TATGGCCATGCACCCATATTTTCTGGCTCCTCTTGTACCCAGAAAATCTCATTGGCATTTTTATATTTCTTCTTAATTGCTTCCATTTGATCAACAGGCGTTGGATATAACTGCTCAACACGTACAATTGCAACGTGTTTTACTTTATCTGCTTGTTGTTTTTCCAGTAATTCATAATAAATTTTACCGCTACAGAAAACGATACGTGTTACATCTGCAACTTTAACATTAACATCATCGATTACTTCTTTAAAGCCACCTTCTGTAAAGTCTTCCAATTTAGAAACACAAGCCGGGTGGCGTAATAAACTTTTCGGTGTAAATACAACCAATGGTTTACGGAAATCGCGTTTAAACTGGCGACGTAAAACGTGGAAGAAGTTTGCTGGCGTAGTACAATTTGCAATTTGCATATTGTAATCTGCACAAAGCTCCATAAAACGTTCAATACGTGCCGATGAGTGCTCCGGTCCCTGACCTTCGTAACCATGAGGCAATAACATGACCAAACCGTTTTCACGTTGCCATTTTGTTTCAGCACTTGCAATGTATTGATCTACAACAATTTGAGCACCGTTGAAAAAATCTCCGAATTGCGCTTCCCAAATGGTTAAAGCATTTGGATTAGCCATTGCATAACCATATTCAAAACCTAAAACGCCGTATTCTGATAAGTGTGAATTGTAAATATCAAATGGTGCTTGTTGATCTGAAATATTAGCTAATGGCACGTATTCTTCCTCGCTATCCTCCAATGTTAAAACTGCATGGCGGTGTGAAAAAGTACCACGCTCAACATCCTGACCACTTAAACGAACACGTTTACCTTCTGATAACAAAGTACCATAAGCCAATTGCTCACCCATTGCCCAGTCGAAAACGTTGGTATCATTAACCATTTTGGTACGTTCAGCAAATAATTTTTCAATTTTTTTGAAGAACTTTTTATTAGATGGTAACGTTGTGATGCGTTTACCAATTTCTAACAAAGTAGCTTTTTTTACTGCCGTAACAGGAGATTTTTCAAAATCTTTCGGAGTAGCCATACGTAAATCTGCCCAGGCCCCACCAAATTTAACTTCAGTATTACCAGCTACATATTCTTTAGCCTCGTTTAAGCGTTCTTGCAAAATTCCACGGAAATCTTTTTCCATTTCTTTTGCCAAACCAGCCTCTAACTTACCTTCTTTAGTTAACTGCTCAATATAAATTTCCCTCGGATTAGGGTGTTTTTCAATGGTTTTGTACAACAAAGGCTGCGTGAATTTTGGTTCATCAGATTCATTGTGACCGAAACGACGGTAGCATAAAATATCAATGAAAACATCATTTTTATATTTCTGACGATATTCCATTGCTAAATTAATGGCATAAACCAGCGCTTCAGGATCATCGCCATTTACGTGGAAAACTGGCGACAATGTTACTTTAGCAATATCTGTACAATAAGTACTTGTACGGGCATCTTTATAGTTTGTAGTAAAACCGATTTGGTTATTAATCACTAAGTGAATCGTTCCACCAGTTTTATAACCTTCAAGGCCTGCCATTTGAATTACTTCGTAAACAATACCTTGACCAGCAACTGAAGCATCGCCATGAATCAAAATTGGCGCTAAGCGACTGTTATCGCCACCATATTTGAAATCGATTTTAGAACGACTCATCCCTTCAACCACACCATCAACAGTTTCTAAGTGCGATGGGTTTGGACAAAGACTTAAGTGAACGCTTTTACCCGCAACAGTTGTTACATCTGTTGAATAGCCTAAGTGATATTTAACATCACCACCGAAAGGCGTTTCAGGATTATAGCTTTTACCTTCAAATTCAGCAAAAATATCTTTATAGGTTTTTTGCATGATATTCGCTAATACGTTCAAACGACCGCGATGCGCCATACCAATTACAAATTCTTCTATCCCTAAATCAGCACCTTTTTCGATAACTGAATCCAAGGCTGGAATTAAGGCTTCAGCGCCTTCCAAAGAGAAACGTTTCTGACCTAAGAATTTTGTTCCAAGAAAATTTTCAAAACTTACCGCTTCGTTTAATTTTCTAAGAATGCGTTTTTTCTCATCGATAGAAAAGCTTGGCGTATTTCTAGCACTTTCCATTTTACCCTGAATCCAGTTTAAAACTTCTGGTGTACGTAAAAATTTATATTCAGCGCCAATTGAACTAGTGTAAGTCTGTTTTAAGAAAGCAACAATATCTTTCAATTTTGCTGCGCCAATACCGATTTCAACACCTGAGTTAAAAACGGTATCTAAATCTGCATCAGATAAACCGAAATTTGCAAGATCCAAACTTGGCTGATGTTTACGTCTTTCGCGAACCGGATTAGTATGTGTAAACAAGTGACCGCGGGTTCTATAACCATCAATCAAATTTAAAACACTAACTTCTTTTAAAAATTGTTCAGGAGTTTCAGCTGTTACTGTTGAGGTTTCAGAACTTCTTCCAAAATCGAAACCTTCAAAAAATTTTTGCCAACCAAACTCAACTGATTCAGGATCTTGTTGATACGACTGATATAAAGAATCTATATATTCGGCGTTTTCGCCACTAAGATAAGATAAACTACCCATTATTAACTGTTTACTATAAGCATTACAAAATTAGAATTTTACCTTATATAAATGGCAAAAAACAAGATTAAAATAAGATTTATTGAAATTAGATTTTTGAACAGCATCTCGTTCATTTTATGAAAGAATTAAAGTGTTGTAGAATAAATAAAAACATTCCTTATTCGCTCTAAAATAATTTAATAATGCATTTCAAAATTTGCACAATCGTTATTGCAATTATGATGCCCAAGTTGTGGCATAATTTCCTTTCGGATCAAGGTTTTTGATATTCTTATCCAAATCGAAAACACTTTTAGATTTTTGATCATTCCCCACGCCTGCAACATTTGCCCAATTCCCCCAATTACTAGCAGGATTATAGTCAATTAATTTTTCTTCGAAGTATGCGGCACCAAAAATCCAGCTTACCTCTAAATTATTAATTAGGTACAATGCAGCGGTTTGGCGGGCAATATTCGAAATAAACCCAGTTTGATTAAGTTCAGTCATCACTGCATCAACCACGGCAAAGCCAGTTTGTCCGTTTTTCCATTTAGCGAAATTCTCCTGCTCATTTTCAACGTCTACCAAACCCTGGCTACCAAAGCCATTCGGATTAAAAAATGTATTGCCATATTTTTTGAACATGAATCGGAAGTAATCTCTCCAAAGTAAGCCTAATAAAACATGGTTAAACATGGCTTTTGTATTCGGCATGCCTTCCATTTTTTTAATCTCCCAATAAACTTTACGTGGAGATAAACTGCCCATCGCTAACCAAGCCGATAATTTAGATGCAAGAATTAAGTTTTTAGAGGAGGCCGCCTGCTGCATAGCAACAATAACCTTTTGTAAATGAGATAATCCTTCTGTTTCCCCACCTACAAACTCAAAATCAGATCGAAGATCTTTTTGTTGCGGAATTAAACCAAGCTCTTCTAATGAAGACAATGTTCCCCAATCAATAACTTCAGCCACATTAATCCGATCTGGAGCCAAAAAACATGGCTTAATGATAGAATCGCGTTCTATCTTCTTTTTAAATTGATTAAAAGCATCAGGAATATCTTTTATCGGAAAAGGTAAATCCTCTTTATTATATAAAGTATGACCGATGAAATGTTTTAGATTAATGCGCAATTTCCACAAAGCATTTTCCACCAACGTAGAAATGTGGGTTTCCTCTCGTGCTACTTCTCTGTGATGGTAAACTTCTGTAATTTCATATTCCTGAACAAGTTGAGGAATAATATCTTCGGGATTACCAGTAGCAATAAGCAAATTACCACCAATTTGTTTCAATGAATTTCTTAAACCAGTAACGCTTTCTAATATAAACTGAGCCCTGATGTTGCCAGTTTTTAATGTATCATATTTCGTTTCTGCAAATTGACGTGGATCTAAAATATAAACAGGTAAAATTGAATCTGACTTAGCAATCGCCTCCACGAGCATTTCATTATCATGCAAACGAAGATCATTTCTAAACCAGACTAAAATTTTTTTGGACATCTTTTATCGAAAAAGGGTATGAAGAACGCAATTACAAATTTATCTTATTTTTTGTCGGCATCAAAAAGCTGAATATTTCTTTACAAATACCCAACAAAAATTATTCGATTATGGAATATTGAGATTATGCTCATCCTTCCTTTAAAATAAAACATCGATTTTCAACACACATAATAAGAAAAAAATGAAACGAATCCTAATTACGCTATTATTTCCTTTAAGCGTATTTGCCCAACAGCAATTAAAAACTAAGGCATCATTAGAAAGTGTTACTGTTTATAATAACGGTGCTCAACTTACACATACAGGAAAAATAATGCTTCCGGCCGGAACATCAGAAATTGTAATCAATAATATTTCGGGGCGTGTAAATGAGAACTCGATTCAGGTTGGTGTAAGCACTGGCGTTACTATTTTGGCTGTTCAATTCAATAAAGATTTTTTAAATACTGATGCTGCAAACCCTGAAATAAAGAAATTAAATGATAGCGTTAAAATAGTTTCAGCAGAGCTAACCAAAATAAAAAACACTAAAACAATTGAAGAACAAACATTGGTTTTATTGGATGAGAATAGAAAATCGGGCGGAACAAGCTCAGGCACAAATGTTGCCGAATTAATAAAATTGGCTGAATATTACCGGACTAAAAGCACTGAAGTAAGAGCCGCGATTGCTGCCTTAACACTAACAGAAGAAAAGCAAAACCAAAAACTTAACGCGTTACAACAGCAGATTGCCGAGTTAAGGAATAACCCCAACCAGCAACTCGGACAATTGGTTTTGCAATTAATGTCTAAAGAACATACCGACGCCAGCTATCATGTTTCTTATGTTACACCGGCAGCAAATTGGTTAGCAAGCTATGATATAAAAGCAATGAACACGGCCAATCCTTTAGCTGTTGTTTACAAAGCAGCAATTACACAAAGTACTGGTTTAGATTGGAAAAAAGTGAAACTTGCTTTATCAACCGGCAACCCGAATTATAACATTACTGCACCAATTTTAAATCCATGGTTTGTTTCCACTTATCAGCAACAACTTAGAATTAGGGGGTATGCATCTCCAATTGTAGCCGATGAAAAGAAGCTAGAAGAGGCAATAGTGGTCGGATATGGCAAAGCTAAAAAGGAAAATTTAACAGGTGCCGTTTCAACCATAAATAATTATACATCAGTAAATGAAAGTCAGTTGGGGGTAACCTTTAATATCGACATTCCTTATGATGTAAACAGTGACGATAAACCGCACACAGTTTCTTTTAAAGAGTATGAAGTGCCTGCAAAATACAAATATTATGCTGCCCCAAAATTAAGTAGCGATGCTTATTTATTAGCTGATGTAACCAATTGGGAGAAATTAAATCTTCAAGCGGGAAGTGCAAATATTATTTTCGAGGGAACTTATACCGGAAAATCATACATTAACCCAGCAAATATTTTAGATACCCTAAGTTTAAGCTTGGGTAAGGACAAAAAGATCATCATTACTAAAGAAAAACAAGAAGATTTTAGCAGCACAAAATTTATTGGCGCAAACAAAAAGCAACTTTTTACCTATTTAATTAAAATCAGAAACACCAAAAAAGAATCTATCGATTTATCTTTAAAAGACCAGTATCCATTGTCTTCTGATAGTGATATTGAAATTGAATTATTAGAAAGCAGCGGCGCTGAAATTAGCAAAGAAACGGGAATAGTTACCTGGCAACTGAAGATTGCACCTAATGAAACCAAAACCATTAAGCTAAGTTATTCGGTTAAGGCACCCAAAGGTAAAATTATTGCAGGACTTTAAATACACTGTTGGTCTTAGCGCTTAGCTAAGGCTAACTTACTTTCTACTTTCTACTTTCTACTTTCTAAAAAACCCTTTTGTATCTTTAGTGTTTTAAAAACATGGTAAAGAAGATTCTGATTACTGGGGCAACCGGATTGGTAGGAACTAAGCTTAAAAATCAACTACTAAAAAAAGGTTACGAGGTAAACACACTCTCTCGCAAACAAAATGGCGACCCTAATAATTTCGTTTGGGATGTTTATAAAGGTACGATTGATGATAAATGCATTGATGGAGTAGATGCTATTATTCATTTAGCAGGAGAACCTGTTGCTGACCAGAAATGGACTGATGAACGTAAAAAGCAGATTATCGACAGTAGGGTTAAATCAACAGAATTATTATACAAAACCATCAGATCGAAGCCAGATCATCAAATCAAATCATTTGTTTCGGCATCAGCAGTAGGTTTTTATGGAGATTGTGGCGACGAAATTTTAACAGAAGAAAGTGCCAATGGATACGGTTTTTTAGCTGAATGTTGCAAACTATGGGAAGACGCAGTAGATCAGGGAAAAAAGTTGAGCCTTCGCATTGTTAAACTTAGAACGGGTATTGTCCTTAGTAAAGATGGAGGCGCACTGCCACAGCTCGATAAATCTGTAAAACTATTTGTCGGTTCTGCACTGGGCACTGGAAAGCAATGGACACCATGGCTGCACATTAATGATATGGTTGAAATGTACATTTATGCAGCTGAAAATGTAAAAACTGAAGGCTGTTATAATGCTTGCGCACCATTCCCAGTAACGAATGAAGCATTAACAAAAGCCATAGCAAACCATTTACATCGTCCGTTCTGGCCGATAAAAGTTCCTAGAAAGGCCATTGAGTTACTCATGGGCGAAAGAGCAGAAGCCGTATTAATGAGCAATAATACATCAGCTCAAAAGATATTGGATGCTGGTTTCAAGTTTAAATTTACAGGTTTAGATGATGCATTGACTGACCTTTATAAGAAGTAAAAATTAATTAATTCCCATTTTATAAATGAACAAACCGATTAACATTTTTTGGTTCCGCCGCGATTTACGTTTAGAAGATAATGCAGGTTTATACCATGCTTTGAATGATGGAAGCGCTGTGCTTCCACTCTTTATTTTCGATAAAAACATTCTAGATAAACTCCCAAAAGATGATGCACGGGTAACATTCATTTACCAAACGATACAAGAATTAAAAGAAGAACTTCAAAAACATGGTTCTGATCTTTTAGTGAAATATGGAAAACCAGAAAAAGTTTGGCCAGAAATTTTGAAAGAATATAACGTGGAGGAAGTTTATACCAATCATGATTATGAGCCTTATGCCCGGGAGCGAGATGATAGTATGGCAGAATTTCTGACCAGTGAAAAAATCACATTCCGAACATTTAAAGATCAAGTTATTTTTGAAAAAAATGAGATTTTAAAAGCCGACAAAACACCTTACACTGTTTTTACACCTTATTATAAACAGTGGCATGCCAAGTTAAATGACTTTTTCATTAAGGCTTACCCTACTAGAAAATACTTCAAAAATTTTCTTGAAACTGAACATTTACCTCTTCCAACTTTAAAAGAGATGGGTTTTGAAAAAAGTCAGCTTGATTTTCCCAAAATAAGTTATAAAAGTAAGCTTGATGATTATGCGAAAGAGAGAGACTTTCCGGCATTAGACAGCACAACGCGAATTGGTTTGCATTTACGTTTTGGAACATTAAGTATCCGAAAGGCTGTTAAAGATGCAATTGAAGCGAAATCAAATGTGTGGCTTTCCGAATTGGCATGGAGAGAATTTTACATGACGATTCTTTGGCATTTCCCTTACGCCGCCTTCGATTCGTTTAAAAAACAATACGATAAAATTAAATGGCGTAACAATGAAAAGGAGTTCAAGGCGTGGTGCGAAGGCAACACAGGTTACCCAATTGTTGATGCCGGTATGCGCCAATTGAATGAAACGGGTTGGATGCACAACCGTGTTAGAATGGTTGTGGCAAGTTTTTTATCTAAACATTTACTGATCGATTGGCGTTGGGGCGAAGCTTACTTTGCAGAAAAGTTACTGGATTACGAAATGGCCAGTAATGTTGGCGGCTGGCAATGGGCAGCAGGATCTGGCAATGATGCTGCACCTTATTTTAGGGTATTCAACCCTGAACTTCAAACCAAAAGATTTGATTCTAAATTTGAATACATCAAGAAATGGGTACCAGAATTTGGGACAAAAAAATATGCCCAACCAATAGTTGAGCATAAATTCGCACGTGAAAGAGTGCTAAAAGTTTTTAAAGAAGCGTTATCTTAATTGGTAGCACTTACTATTTCAATATCAAAATCGAGAACAGCATTAGGAGGAATAACATAATAACCTCTTGTTTGATCATAACTTCCTGCCTGTCCATAACCTAAATCTGAAGGGATGAAAAGCCTTACCTTTGTGCCAACTCTAAAATTCTGCAATATTGCCCATCCTTTTATGGCGCTGGCAAGTTCAACTGATGTTGCTGCACTTGATTGATCGAATATTGTTCCGCTTAAAAGCCTTCCTGTATAATTAACTGATACAGTGCTTGTAGGAAAAACAGCATCACCAGTACCTACTTGAGAAACAATGTAGCGAACTCTTGACAGATCCTTAACAGCTGTTAGTGAATTTGCAGCCAAGAAATTATCCATTTCTAATTCATCAATCTGGTGTATTTTTGATTGGGCATAGACACCCAGTTCCACTAAAATATTTTCGTTTGGTCCAACACCAACAGATTCCAATCCATTCCTTCCGAAAGCCAAATTTGAAGGCATAATTACTCGGGCGGTACCACCTCTTTTCAACATGGTTAATACTTCCCTAATTGGTGTAAAAACATATGAACTTCCACCTATAGTAAATCGATCTGTATAGCCTAAAAACGTACTTGGAATCATTACAGTTGATGATTTTGTAAGCTGTGTACCGTTTAATAATTTAAATGTATAAGAATAAAAAACAGAATCAGAATTTTTTATCTCTATTCCACTACCTGGGGTAATCACATTATAATAGTAACCAGACGAAGCTTTAGTCATGGTTAAACTATTGCTTTTTAAATAAGCCTGAATAGCATTCTCATCAATAGATTGTATCGATTCATACTCTTTTTTGCAAGAAGAAAAAAGTACAGTAGCCAATAAGAAAGTTAACAGGCTAAGTTTGGTAAATTTGTTCATTTAGTTTGTAACGTCTGTAAGTGTAATGTTGAAATCAAGGATAGAATTTGCTGGTATTAAAGACGAAGGCGACCTTGTTCCATAAGCATAATATGATGGAATAATTAATCTAATCTTACCGCCCTTTTGTATTTTCTGAATACCAATTTGCCAACCAGGTATTACGCCTCCTAATGTAAAAGAAATTGGAGTACCCTTCGAACTGTCGAAAACGGTTCCATTCAATAATTTTACAGGCGGCAAAGAAACTTACAATGCACACCAAAAATAATATATGTCTGTATTTTAGCATCATCCGCAAAAATAAGCTTTTAATACGGATGCTACAATTTTTAACCAATTTTAACAAATAAGCTAAAAGCCCTATTGTGTATTCGAAAGTTGAATGGTAAAATCTAAAACAGAATTTCCAGGAATAGGCCCTTGTGAGCTACTTCCGTACCCCAAACTTGGTGGAATGATTAGACGAATTTCTCCACCTTTTTGAATTTTAGGAATACCAATCTTCCATCCTTCAATTAATTGTGATAGATTAAAAGTTTGCTCTGTTCCTCCTCCATTGTCAAATACATTTCCATTTAACAGCCTACCTTCGTATTTAATGGTAATTCTGGTACTGCTTGGGTATGTAAAATTTCCAGAACCTGGTTTTATAATTTGATAATATAATCCTGAAGGATCTTTAACCGCATTTATATTATTTTGTGCAATAAATTCAGTGATCTGCTTATCTGCATCTTCATCTTTTTTGCATGATGATACTGCTGTAATAAACAACAACGCAATGGCTAAGTATTTAATTTTTAACATCCCCAAAAGTAAAATTTTAAAACTATACCCAAAGAATTTAATAGCAATATATACTGTAAACAAAAAAGGTTTAAGGTTTAGATATTTCACACCTAAACTTTAAACCTTTAAACCCTAAATCTTTTACCTTTTAGAATATATATTTATTCGCTTCAATTAATTGTTGCGCAACTCTTTGACGAGCATCCTTAACGTTAAATGGTTCTACTTTAGTAAATCTGCGCAAACCAACCAACATCATGCGTTGTTCGTCGCCATCGGCAAAAGCCCAAAGTGCTTCTTTACCTGCTTTAGCAACACTATCAACAGCCTCTACCATATAAATTCTTAACAAATCTAACTGACCAGCAGAAGCTTCTTCACCACGTAACGAAACTAATTTTTCAGTTCTTAGCAAAGCTGATTCCAGTACATAAACATAACCTGCCATATCTGCGATGTTCATCAAAATCTCTTGTTCTTTGCTCAAAGTCATCATGAGTTTTTGAACCGCAGCACCAGCAACCATCAAAGTTGCTTTTTTAAGATTTGCTAAAACTTTTTTCTCAGCAGCAAATAATGTAGTGTCTTCTTCGCCAAAATCAGGAATGCTCATCAATTCGGCAGCAACAGCAGTTGCTGGCCCCATTAAGTCTAACTCGCCTTTCATGGCACGTTTCAACATCATATCAACAGTTAACAAACGATTAATTTCGTTAGTTCCCTCAAAAATTCTGTTAATACGAGCATCGCGATAAGCTCTATCCATTGGCGCATCAGCACTAAAACCCATTCCGCCATAGATTTGAACACCTTCATCAACTGTGTAGTCTAAAGCTTCAGAACCCCAAACCTTTAAAATCGCACATTCTACGGCAAATTGCTCTACAGATTTTAATCTCGCTTTGCCTGATTCCATTCCACCTGCAACCAATTGATCGTATGTGTCATCAATATTTTGTCCTGCACGATAGTTTGCTGCATCAACCGCATATAATTTGGATGCCATTTCAGCAATTTTGAAACGAATGGCACCGTATTTAGAAATCGAACGTCCAAACTGGCTACGTTCATTTGAATAATTAATCGCTGTGCTTAATGTAGCTTTCGATGCGCCAATTGCTGCTGCAGACAATTTAATACGACCAATATTCAAAATGTTAACCGCAATTTTGAAACCATTTTCTCGATCGCTCAACATATTTTCAACCGGGACTTCGCAATCGTTAAAGAAAACTTGGCGGGTTGACGAACCTTTGATACCCATTTTGTGCTCTTCAGGATTCATGGTAATGCCACCAAAATCTTTTTCCACAATAAAGGCAGTCAGGTTTTTATCATCATCAATTTTGGCGAAGACAATAAAAATATCAGCAAAACCACCATTGGTAATCCACATTTTTTGGCCGTTGATGATGTAATGTTTTCCATCAGCACTTAAAACGGCTTTGGTTTTTCCAGAGTTTGCATCCGAGCCCGAATTTGGTTCCGTTAAACAATAAGCCGCTTTCCATTCACCAGAACCTAACTTTGGAATGTATTTCGCTTTCTGCTCTTCGTTACCATAATAAAGAATGGGCAAAGTACTTTGCGCAATCATTTGTTGCTCTTCATCAAATTCTTCAGGAATAAATACATCCTGGTAAGCAGTTTCTTTAATTAAGAATTCGCCGCCTTTAATTGTTTTTTTTTCAGTTGTTTCCATTTTAATAGTATCTAGTAGCGAGTATCAAGTATCAAGACTAGGCTCGAAAACCAGGTATCTCTAAGTTTAATATTTAGTTAGGTGTTAATGCTCTTACCTAAAGCGTAAACCATTTTTTGAATCTCAATAGTTTTTTCAATCAGATTATCTGCAAGGCTGTCACTCAATAGTTCAAGCTTGTTTGAAATAATCAATTGTGTTTCTAACTCAAAAGCTGAACCTTGACTAATTGTGAGAAAGTGTTTAAATTGAGGATTACTCCCTCTGCCTGAACCCTCTGCAATATTCGAGGAAATTGAAACTGAACATCTTTTCATTTGAGAAATCAAACCATATTTTTCATCAGTTGGCAAAAGTGAAGCTGCTTTATAAACTTCAACCGCCAGTTCAATTGACTTTTGCCAAACTTTTAAATCTTTAAAATTGTGCATCTTTTTTAGTAATTAGACTTGAATAAAATATTTAGGATGATTTTTTAAGCATGACGTTTATCCCTCGCTATTCATCTTGATACTTGATACTCATATCTTGATACTAAAATTAAAAAAGCTCAAAAATCCCAGCTGCACCTTGCCCTGTACCTACACACATGGTCACCATGCCGTATTTTTTATTCTGTCTTTTCAGTTCGTTAAGCATTTGAACCGATAATTTCGCTCCCGTACAACCCAGTGGATGACCCAATGCAATTGCTCCACCATTTACATTAATGATATCTGGATTTAAATCCAATGTTCTAATAATCGCTAAAGATTGTGATGCAAAAGCTTCGTTCAACTCGATTAAATCAATATCATCTTGTTTCAAACCCGCTTGTTTCAACGCTTTAGGAATCGCTTCAATTGGACCAATGCCCATAATTCTTGGCGGAACACCCGCCACCCCGTAACTCACTAATCTGGCGATTGGCTCTGCATTCAATTCTTTCATTTTCTTTTCAGAAACCACCAAAACAAACGCTGCACCATCAGATGTTTGCGACGAATTACCAGCCGTAACACTTCCAACCGCATCAAAAACAGGTTTCAATTTTGCCAGTTTCTCTAAAGTAGTATCCGCTCGCGGCCCTTCATCCGTATCCACAATATATGAACGAGTTTTCTTTTTCAAATTCTCGTCCAAATAATTTTCATTCACTGTAATTGGCAAAACGCCATCTTTCAAATGACCGTTTTTAATGGCATGAATCGCTTTCTCGTGAGATTTCAAAGAAAATGCGTCCTGGTCTTCGCGACTCACATTATATTCTTTTGCAACGGCTTCGGCAGTTAAACCCATCCCCCAATACCAATCTGGATTGTTCTTGGCAACTTCTGCATTTGGCACTAATTTCCAACCCCCGAAAGGCATTCCACTCATCACTTCCACACCACCTGCAATAATGCAATCGGCCATTCCAGCTTTAATTTTCGCAACCGCAGTGGCAATCGTGTCTAAGCCCGATGCGCAATAACGATTTACCGTAACACCTGGAACCTTATCCGTATCCAAACCCATCAGCGAAATCATACGGGCAATATTTAAACCCTGTTCTGCCTCTGGTGTCGCATTACCCACAATCACATCATCAATTTGTTCTTTATCTAAATTCGGAACCGAGGCTACCAAAGCCCTAATCACTTCTGCAGCCAAATCATCAGCTCTCGTAAAACGGAATACGCCACGGGGCGCCTTGCCCACTGCTGTACGATATCCGGCTATAATGTATGCTTCCATTTTTTTAGTATTTAGTAGCGAATATCAAGTATC
>SEDB01000378.1 GCA_004210715.1 Pedobacter sp. | reverse complement strand
CCAGTAAGGGTTTCAAGAGTGGTAGATTATTACAAAAAAGTAAAAGGTAGAAAAGTTCCAGTTTACCGATCAGTAGTTTCAAAAAGCACTTCAACAAGAGGGACGGAAACGTTTGTATCAGGTACCGGCCGCCTCGGAGAACAAGACGAAGTGATTAAAAGGGAAAATGCTTCGATGTTTCTAGAGGATAATTACCAAAAAAACTACGAAGGTTTTATTGCAAACACACCAGAGAATGACATTATGCTTTCGTTAATGAAGCAAACCAATAGAGAAAGAAGTTTAAAATTTGCGTCTTTTTTACAGCAGGAATATATTAGTGCAGGTAGAATTAACAGAGGCGTACAAGAGAAAAGTCTCGCTGTTTTAGCAAAAGCGTCAATGCCTGCAGTTTTAACAGAAATTGGTTTTGTAAGTAATCCTGAAGAAGAAGATTATATGAATTCTCCTGAAGGCCAAACAGAAATTGTTAACGGAATTATTAAAGCAATTAAAAACTACAAGCGCATCGCAGAAACTTCTTTCTAAATCTATCCCTAAACATGAAGATTAAACTTCTAGCCTTTTTATTTTTTTTAACGCCCCTGCTTCCGTTTAAGTTATTTGCCCAAGGATATAAAATTAAAACGATTGTAATTGACCCGGGGCATGGAGGGAAAAAACCTGGAGCTTCGGGAAGTTTTTCAACAGAAAAAGCGGTTGCCTTAAAAATAGCACTGAAATTAGGTGCTAAATTAAAGCAAGAATTGCCAGATATTAAAGTGATTTACACCCGAACAAAGGATATAGATGTAGATTTATATAAAAGAGCTGAAATTGCCAACGATGCTAACGCCGATCTTTTCATATCTATTCATTGTAATTCAATGCCTCCGGGCAACAAGCATATTAAAGGTGCTGAAACATTGGTAGCAGGCTCTCATCGTTTGAAAGAACAGGATGCCGCGATTCGTGAGAATGCCGATATTAAGTTGGAAAAGAACTATAAGAGCAAATACGATGGTTATGATCCCAATAATCCTGGCACTTTTATTCTTTTATCATTATTAAAAAACACCTTTCGGGATAAAAGCATTAAATTCGCCAAATTAATTCAAACGAGTTACATCAGCAGAGATAAAAGATTAAGCCGTGGAGTTAAAGAGCAAGGGGTTTTAGTGCTGCAGAGATGCGGGATGCCTGCTGTACTAACTGAAGTAGGTTTTATTTCCAATAAGGAAGAAGAAAAATATATAAACTCAGTTAATGGACAAGATGAGATTGCAGAATCGATTTTAGCTGCAGTTAAAAATTATAAAAAATCAGTTGAGGTTAAATAATTTACATTTTTTATGTTACAGCCCAACAAATATTATTCATTAAACAAACAAAAACACCTGTGTAAGCATTATGTAATAACTGATATGTTTTACACCTAATTACAAAGAATTACGCCTCGGACAAGTATTAATTACTAATTTTACCGCTTGTATCCGTCAAATACGAACACTCATGAAGATTAAGAACGAAACCAAAGTAGGTATATTAGCTGCATTTGCAATTGCTTTACTCATTATAGGATATAACTTTTTAAAGGGAAATTCCATTTTCTCAAGCGAAACAACACTTTTTGCCCGGTACACAAGAGTAGATGGTTTATCTGTTTCTAAACCTGTTTTAATCAATGGTTACCAAATTGGTCGTGTTGCTAAATTGCAGTTGGAACCTGGAGGTACTATTTTGGCAACCTTAAGCATCAATAGCAAATATGATATCCCAGAAAATAGTATTGCCCGTTTAGAAGGAACTGACCTTTTAGGCAGCAAAGCGATTGTAATGTCGCTAGGTAATTCGAAAAAAATGGCCGAGGATGGTTATACATTAAATGCAAACGTGGAAAAAGGATTGATGGAGCAAGTTCAGCCAGTTCAAAAGAAAGCTGAGTTGATCATCGGCAAAATGGATTCAATTTTAAGTAGTGTAAATTCTATTTTGAATCCTAATTTCCAGAAGAATGTTGATAAGAGTTTCAATAGTATCGCTGGTACATTGGCTTCATTAGAAAACACCTCTAAAAAAGTAGATGGCTTAGTTGGGTCTGAAAGTGCTCGTATCGAAGCCATATTCAAAAACGTTGAAGGAATTACAGCAAACCTGAATAACAACAACAAAAAAATCAGCGATATTTTAACCAATATTAACACGGTTACTGATAAGTTTGCGGCTGCTAATTTTAAGCAAACATTAGATAATGCAAATAACGCCATCGCTGATTTGCAAAGTGTGATATCAGGCATTAAAGATGGAAAAGGAAGCTTGGGTTTATTATTAAATGATGATAAGATGTATCAAAACTTGAACAATGCTTCTAAAAATCTTGATGAATTAATGATTGATTTAAAAGCTAATCCAAAACGTTATGTTCACTTCTCGGTATTTGGTGGTGGCAATAAAAAAGATAAGTAATTATAATTTTAATAAAAAAGGAAAGCCTTGCAATTTAAATTGCAA
>SEDB01000377.1 GCA_004210715.1 Pedobacter sp. | reverse complement strand
TCGAGATGATTGTTATGATTAAAACAAATTTTTATGCTGTTATTTTATAATCATTTTTAAAAGGCATTTGGTTTTTAATAACAGCAGCTACCCGAAGAACTATTTTATTTCTGACTGCATTTAACACAGCCATGCTATGTTTGCCTTCATCCTTTTTTCGGTTGTAATATATCTTTAATTCTTGGTTATATTGGATTGCGGATAGTGCGCATAGATGCAACAACCTTTTGAGTTCCTTATTAGCCATTCTGTGAACCCTGGTCTTACCTTTTATGCTTATGCCGCTACTGTGCTCAAATGGCGCTACTCCTGAATAACAGGCCAATTGTTTTCCGCTGGGACTACCTGCAAAATTAGCCGTACATCCAATAAGGTATATGGCAGTTACATGTCCTATTCCTGGTATGCTAACCAGTAGCCTGTAATTGCTCTTAAAAGCTTGGTTTACTTCTATTATTTTCTTGATCTCCGTCTCAATGTTCTTGATAGACTTGGCTATCCCATCAATCGCTGATTTTAGTGTTTTCTCAATGAGCTTCTGATGTGGCTTCTCATTCACATTCCCGAGTTCTTTAATGGAAACCCTCAGGCTTGTAATCTGTTTGAGAAGCTTTGTTCTGGCAGAGACAAAGTCTTTCAAATGCAGCAGAACGGGGTCCAAAGGGGCTGTGGCAGTTAAAGAATCTGATTCCTTAAAAGCATAATTACATAAACGGACACTGTCTATTTTATCATTTTTCCCACGGGCTATACCAAAGCTCCACTTGATGTGGGCTGCATTTCCAATGTGGATCGGTAGATGTTTTTTGCTGCAGAAAGACCAGATCAGACGATGATAGATACCCGTGTTCTCGATCACAACAAGGGAGTTTTCATCAAAGGTCACACCATGGGATTTAAGCCACTTCTCGAATACCTTTATTCCAGGAGCGGTGTTTTCAAAGCGGGCAGTTTCAATCGCCTGTTTTACATGGCTAATCATGCCCATCAGCGAAACATCAAAGTAAGGTTTGGAAACATCGATACCGATGAAGAATTTTGTAGTGCTAATCATCCTGTTATTTTTTAAGTTTGTACCAGTTACCTAATTTCCAACCCATCCATCCAAGTCCTTAATAATGGGTAATGCCCTAATTGTTATCTGGTCACTAAGGGAGAAAATCGGTAGCGGATTGCATCATCTCATAGGTATAAAAACCTTGACGAACCATTAATGTGCCGCTACCGATTAGGTAATCCTTTAAATAAATTATTCTAAGCTAAACTAATTGTAATATCAATTAATCCCTAAATAAAATACTGATACAAATCTAAAGGACGATATAGGATTTACTCAAAAAATTTGATGTCTAACTTGCCATCTACCCTGGTAAAAAAAAGTTAGCACAGGAGCTTTATAAACAAAATCAAAATATCTTTAGAAAAAATACTTCCTCTGCCCCTCCAAAGGGGAATAGCGACCGTTTAGATCACTATATTTTAAAGATTTTTTCGCTTCAATAAATAGGTATGTAATTAAGACTGGAACGTCTAGTATTTTTTATCTTAATGCACTCTTTTTTCTTGCACCATGCTACCTTCCCCTTTCAGGGGGAAGGTGCCCGTAGGGCGGATGGGGGTTCTGCACCTTGCTAACCGGCATAGGATATTTTTAACATAGGCAAACACCCCATAAAATAAAAAGGGGGAAATCTCCCCCTTTTATTTTTATTGTAATGAACGCTTAATGTTTTCTGCTACCCACTCTATTCAAGGGAAGGGGGTTAATTCCAACCCCCACCTAAACTCCTGTACAAACCAACAACCGCATTTAACTGCTCGGTTTTAATGGTTGTTAACTCCAATTCGCTTTGCAATAAATTTCCCTGAGCGGTAATGACCTCTAAATAATTAGCCATGCCACTTTTGAATAACAAACTGGCATTTCTCGAAGCCTGTTGTAAAGTTTGCGCTCTTTTTTCAGCGATGCTGTATTGAGTTTTCAATTTCTCAACCTTGGTTAACTCATCAGAAACCTCTCCTACTGCATTAATCACCGACTGGCGAAACTGAATAACTGTTTTCTCTCTATCGATTTTTGCCAACTCAAGCGTAGATTTCAGCTGCCCTCTTTGAAATATAGGTTGTGTAATTCCACCCGAAACCAAGCCAAACAAAGATGCAGGCACACTAAACCAATTACTTGCTTTGAATGAGTTGATGCCACCGCTTGCAGTAATGACTAACGAAGGATATAAACTCGCTTTTGCAACACCAACTTTGGCATTTGCAACGTTTAAAGCCAGCTCAGCAGATTTAATATCGGGTCTACGGCTAAGCAAAGAAGAAGGAAAGCCGGCCTTCAAATCCTGAGGAATCGCCATTTTATCTAAGCGGCTCGTACGGTTAATCGCCTTTGGCAACGTACCGATTAAAACGCTTAAAGCATTTTCCTGCAAAGCTACATTTTGCTCCATACGAGGGATTAATTGCGCAGCGTTTAATTGCTGTGCTTCTGCCTG
>SEDB01000376.1 GCA_004210715.1 Pedobacter sp. | reverse complement strand
TCCTTGAGCAATCAATTTCTACACCAAAATCTAATGACAAGCTGACTATCTAATTTACTGCAACTTTAGCTGAAAGATAAGTGCAGTAAAATTTAGGCAAGTTGTTTAATTCCTACAGCTATCTGTTCAGCTAAGAGGGCCGCATTTACCACAATACGTTCAGTGGCCAGTTCATCTCCGGTTTTACCATGAAGGTAACAGGCTAAAATAGCAGCATCTTCCGATGAGTATTTTTGAGCAAGAAATCCTACAATTACCCCCGTCAAAACATCCCCCATCCCACCCTGGGCCATTGCCGGGTTACCCGTTGAATTGATATAAATTTTACCATCTGGTAAACAAATGAAGGTAAATTGATTTTTCAGGACAATTACTATTTTAAGTTTTTCAGCCTGAAACTTAGCGGTTATTACCCGATCCCACCAGCTGTCATGATCGCCAAAAAGGCGGTCAAATTCTTTCATGTGTGGTGTAATGATGCTTTTTGCAGGAATTCTTTCAATAAGATCCGGCCTTTCTGCCAACATGTTAAGAGCGTCAGCATCAATAACCAAAGGTTGGTTACTCAAAATAAGACGTTCCAAAAGTCGCTCATTCTCGATTGAAATTCCCAAACCCGGACCAATGGCAATGGCTTGAAATTTTGCAGGGTTTTCAATACGCGTAAACTCCTCTCTTGGCAAGGCCATTACTTCTGGCAATGTTGTATTCAATGCTATCAATCCGCTTGGCGGAATGCATGCTGTAATTAAACCCGCCCCCGTATGTAAACAAGCTTTTGATGCAAGCAGCGCAGCACCCATGGTATTGGTATTACCGGATACAATTAAAGCATGTCCATAGGTGCCTTTGTGACTAAAAAGTTTTCTGGGTTTAAGAATATGATGGATATCGGCTTCTTCTGTTAAAAGAAAATCAGTTTCTTGCTTCTGGATAAAATTTTCATCTAACCCTATTGCAACAACTTCATAAGTTTCAGTTGCCATTGCCGATTCCGGGAAGAAAAAGTTGATTTTGGGCCGTTGAAAGCAAATGGTTTTATAAGCTTTTACACCATTATAGTCAGCCCTTATTTTCCCCTCTGCAGGGAAACCAGTGGGCACATCAACAGCATAAACTTTTTTATTTAGGTTATTAATGTATCCGGCTAATTCGGCGTATTTTCCTTCGAGCGGCTTGTTTAAGCCAGACCCTAAAATCGCATCGATAATGATATCTGCTTTAACATTTTTCAATTCAGCAACACTGTTAACTACTGTTTTTCTACACTTTGATTCATCTAAACGTTGTAAATTGATGAGAAAATCTTTACTTTTTTTATCACTGAAATTTAAGATGTAAACCTTTACATTTTCACAGCCATTGTTGCATAGCAAATGAGCAATAGCCAATCCATCTCCACCGTTGTTTCCATTACCACAATCGATTGAGGCAATCGGCAGATTAGCAATGGCATGTTCATCGGCCTTACGCATTTGTACAGATGTGAGCAATTTTTGCATATAACTAATATAAGATTATATGAGCTAATGCGAAGAAAATCATTTTATTTCTAAGCAGATTGCTGATGTTTCACAGGAGCGATTAAACCTGCTTCGAATACAAGTAATGCTTTCTTTGCTGCAAAATGAGTTTGAGTAATTACATTCACATAATCTTCCAGAGCAGCAAATAAAACTTTCAGTTCCTCAGCAAAGTATAAATCGGCACCAAAATATTTGTAATCATGATTCAAATATTCTTCCAAACGTAGCCGCTCCTCTGCTTTTAAGCTGCCGCTATATTGGTTATCGTCTAAAATGAAGAGGATACTTTCTTTAAACTTTTTTTCTTCTTTTTTAACCAGCACCATCTTATTTTTAATAAAGTTAGGGTGATTAACGCTTTGCAAAAAGGAGGTAGAATTTAATAAATCGGTATAGATCATCTGTTGCTCCTTAAATTTATTGGCAATTTGCTGATAGGCAATCGCCAACTTTTCGAAAGGTTCATAAACATCCTGTTCTCTGGATTCAAGGCGGAAATATTCAAAAATTTTGAAATCAATATCATCCAGCCGTTCAATTTTAGTCTTCATTTCAGCATTCAAATATTCCAGCATTTTTCTGCTATCAGCTTTTGAATATTTTAGCCCATTATAGTTAAATGTTTTGGCTTCGATCAGACCAGAATCCAACCTGTCGATTACATTATAATCTGCTTCCAAAGCATTTAATTCATAAATCAAACTCAAATTTTCTTCTCCAAATAGTTCTTCAATACTTAAGTTGGTTGTGATAACTGGTTTTTCAAAATCACTTGGGCTATACTTTATGAATGGATTCCGAAAATCAAAATATCCATTAAATTCATCTGGGAAAGCGTGATCACTATTTTGCCCAATTAGGTCTATTTCGAAATCAGCTGCACTTTGGTCGATCGGTTCATTGCTGTAATCGACACCAGCAAACATAAAACCTGTAAGTTGAGCCGCCATATTATCCTTGTTAACTAATAAATCCATCGCTAATCCGTCCTGTTCATCTTGAACAACAGCATTCAACTGTTCTAGTCGTCTTATTCTATCTCCGGTTTCGGGATGTGATGAATATTCATGGTTAAAACTAAGTTTAGATTTGTTGAAACGGTTGTAATAACTCAGATTTACTTCGGGAAAAAAATTACTATATGTCAGTTTATTGGCTTTGGCTATAAAATTCATGGCCACCAATTGTTGCGGATAAACATTTTCGGTTTTAATGTTGGCTTCGATTTTTCGATTGTAGTAGCTAAGCACCGTATCAAACGCCTGGTTAGCGAGCTGCATCCGTAACAAAGAATTGATCAGTGGCTTCGAACCCACCACATGCCCAGCCACGGCATCAGCATGATATTCCATTTCATGAGACAGTTTGGAATAGTTTGCATTAAGTATGCCATAAACCTTGACTAAAATTTCCTGCATTGCAACAATAATTTTATCTGATGCAAGCACAAATATCCCCAAGTACGAGTTTGCTTCGGCAATTTTTCCTGTTACCTGATTATAACCCTCATTATCATACAAAATGTCGTGAATGATGCTATTTGCGTTATAAACATAACTGCCAACCTTCATACTTTTTTGCGAAAAATGCCCGAACTCATGCGCCAGTATTGCTTTTAGCTCATTAACGGTTGTGGTATTAATAAGGCCGATACCAATCTGAAGATTTTTGCGGATTGGCAAAAACATGCTCCAAAAGTTTGAATCATAAAAAACCGAAGCATTAACTTCTGCAGAGAGATAAACTTTTTTAGGAAAATCGGTCTGTACGGCACTTATGATTTCATCAATCATCGCAAATAACTTTGGCTCCTCGATCCTCGTAACCTGAATCAAATGTGAACGGTCTGTTTTTTTATGCTTAAACATAAATTTGATCAGAAAAAAGAGGATCAAAAAGCCAAAACCAATCATACCAAGACCTAACAGAATGGTGTAAAAGTTGGTAAAATACTCCATTAACTTTACGCCCAGATAGCCACAAACCACAGTTAATGCAACGGAAACTACAATGAGGAAAATATAGGTAAAAATGAATAGCAAAATTGCCCCTACTGATTGAATAGCCGTTCTTTTGAAATCTTTGGATGGCTTGAGTGCGTTTTCCAACATGAAATAGTGTTTGTTCATGCAAGATAAGAAAATCATGATTCTCTACAATCTGTAAACAGCATAAAAAATTTATAAGCATATTTGCCTCAGGTTAATAAACAGACATTCCAAAGGGAAAGAACAAGAAAATCATGTCAGATAAAATCATAATTGGCGTTACGGATTGCAGTAAATTCGACATTTACAGCAATTGGGTTTTAAGCTATGATAATAGAGTTGAAGTAATACAATTGGGTTATAAACTTGACAATTTTAACGACATTGAAAAATGTGATGGCATAGTGTTGACAGGTGGCGAAGATGTT
>SEDB01000375.1 GCA_004210715.1 Pedobacter sp. | reverse complement strand
AAGCCAGCACTTCTGCAACGCCCATTAAAATGGCCATATGGCTATCATGCCCACAAGCATGCATTACACCAACTTCCTGCCCGTTATATTGAGTTTTTACTTTTGAAGCAAAAGGAATGTTCACTCGCTCGACAACAGGCAAACCATCCATATCGGCTCTTAACGCTACAACCGGACCAGGTTTGCCACCTTTCAAAATCCCAACTACGCCTGTTTTAGCTACACCAGTGGTTACTTTAATGCCTAATGATTCTAAATGTTTGGCAATTATCCCAGCTGTTCTTACTTCGGTATTCCCAAGTTCAGGATGTTCATGAAAATCTCTCCTCCATTCGATTACTTTCTTTTCTATTGCATCAGCTTTTTTTGTAACCGCTGAGCGTAAATCAGACTTTTGTGCAAAGGCATTAATTGATAATAAAGAAAATGCAGCGAGGTAAATTTTTTTCATGATTTCTGTTTGGATTTAAGGATGTACTAATCTAAGAATTTTCAGGCTCTACTCACACAAAAAAGCCATGCAATAAATTACACGGCTTATTTATCTCTTAAGTTAGTCAAATTTTAAGTCAACTCTACCTCTGTCGTTTCAGCTTCCAAAACTCTGTTATCGGATAAAGTAATGATAATTTTAAATTTATGCTTTTTAGTACCTGTTGGTGCTGTTTGTAGAAAAAGGCCTTGAAAAAAAACTGAGTTTGAGTTATGATTTTGCTCTTTTAGTGATTTTATATAGTCGGCAACTGAAAACATCGCTTTATCTCTTTTAAATTTAAAGTGTGCACTCAATTCAGTGCCTTTTGGATGACTTGGATCAAAATCATTATTTGAAAATATTTGTAGAGCGGAGATTTCTTCTATTGGGAAGTAATCATCACCAATGCAATCACATGCATAAGCTGACGATATTAAGCCAAAAGTAGCTTTTGGAATTCTCCATGCAATTTTTTCTGTTGCAAATTCGATAAGGATACCATACCGGGTAGCAGGTATTGCGGTAGCAGTTGATGATTGTAATAATTCATTAGGTGAATCTAAATTCCTGAGGACGATTCCTTTATAGCTTACCTTGAAGGTTTGCTTAGGTAAACAATTACAGTCTACACAGGAAACAACAAGCTGTGAAATCAAGGCTAAAGCCAAAACGAAAAATATTTTTTTAATCATGAGAAACGTGAATTCGTTACTCAAAGTTAATAAAAAAAGCCATCCGTTTGGATGGCTTTGCATATTGTCTTATTAATTAAACATACCCTTTAATTTATCTAAAATGCCACCCCCGGCCGGAGCAGCTCCTGCTTGATTAGATTGCTGACCACCGCCATTGAACATGCCAATAACATCACTCACATCGAATTTGCCATCGCTTCCGCCAGCTAAACTCCCCAAAACATCTTTGATATTAAAAGAATTGTCATTTGGATCAGCTGTTTTTTGCGTGAGCTTGCCAATAATTACAGGAATTACAGTAGCAGCTAATTTTTTAGCGGTTTCTGCGTTAATACCTAAGCCTGCTAACTTATCCGTAATGAAGCGGCTTGAATAACCTCTTCATTTTGTTCGTTTGGAACTTCGCTGTTGTTTACAACGGTATCCTGTACGTTTTCACGCACCAATTGATTTAAATTTTCTAACATAATTGTTTATGATTAAATAATGTTGAATGCTCAGTATCAATAGGGACTTGCCTCAAAGTTACGCTCTTAAATCAAGAATAAAAATTCTTAATGATTTTGAACATTAAAAAGACAGTTTTAAAAGTTTGCTTTATTACTTTTACAAAAAACAAAGGATATGTTACCTAAAATAAATTTTACTGAAACAGCGGCATATAAATATTTGGCCGATCATTTTATTGATATTAATCAGAAAAGCATTAAGGATCTTTTTGCTGAAGATGCAAATCGTTTCAACAAGTTTTCTGTTTTTTTTGAAGACATTTTGCTTGATTACAGCAAGAACAGAATAAGCGATGAAACATTGGCGCTTTTAATGCAACTGGCTCGCGAATGTAAACTGGATGAAGCGATAAAATCGATGTATACAGGTGATAAAATCAATGAAACTGAAGATCGCTCGGTACTTCACATCGCTTTGCGTAATTTAAGCAACTCGCCAATTTTAGCTGACGGAAAAGATGTGATGCCTGAGGTGAATGCTGTTTTAGCCAAAATGGAAAAGTTTAGCAACAGTATCATCAACGGCGACTGGAAAGGTTACACGGGCAAAGCAATTACCGATGTAGTAAATATTGGTATTGGCGGATCTGATTTAGGTCCGGTAATGGTAACCGAAGCTTTGAAGCACTATAAAAACCACCTAAACATTCATTTCGTTTCCAATATTGACGGCACACACATTGCCGAAACTTTATCAGGCTTAAATGCGGAAACTACTTTATTTTTAGTGGCTTCGAAAACATTTACCACGCAGGAAACCATGACTAATGCACATTCTGCCCGTTCATGGTTTTTAGAAAAGGGTGGTAAAGAGGATGATATTGCAAAACATTTTGCTGCTTTATCAACCAACGCAAAAGATGTTTCGGCTTTTGGAATTGATACTGAAAACATGTTTGAATTCTGGGATTGGGTTGGCGGTCGTTACTCTTTATGGAGTGCAATTGGCTTATCAATTTCATTGAGCATTGGTTTTGATAACTTTAAAGAACTTTTAGCAGGCGCACATGCTGCAGATAATCATTTTGCAACTGCAGAATTTGAAAGCAATATTCCTGTTATTTTAGGTTTATTGGGTGTTTGGTACATCAACTTCTACAATGCAGAAACACAGGTAATTTTACCTTACGATCAATACATGCATCGCTTTGCGGCATATTTTCAACAAGGTGATATGGAAAGTAACGGTAAACATGTTGATAGAAATGGTAACGAAGTTGATTATGAAACCGGACCCATTATTTGGGGCGAGCCAGGCACCAATGGCCAACATGCTTTTTACCAATTGATTCATCAGGGAACCAGAATTATTCCTGCAGATTTTATTGCACCGGCACAAAGTTTAAATCCGCTAGGCGATCATCATCCAATTTTACTATCTAACTTTTTTGCTCAAACTGAGGCTTTAATGAATGGCAAAACTGAGGAAGAGGTTACAGAAGAACTGAAAAAAGATGGCAAATCAGCAGATGAAATTGCAAAAATTGCGCCATTTAAAGTTTTTGAAGGAAACAGACCAACCAATTCAATTCTACTGAAAAAAGTTACGCCTTATACCTTAGGCAGCTTAGTTGCGATCTATGAACATAAAATATTCGTTCAAGGTGTAATCTGGAACATATTTAGTTTCGATCAATGGGGTGTTGAACTGGGTAAACAACTGGCGAAAAAAATTCTTCCTGAATTGGAAGGTGATCAAAAAGTGGAGAGTCATGATGGCTCGACCAACGGATTGATCAATCAATATAAAGCCTGGAGATAATATCTAAAGCCTGATTAGTTAACTAATCGGGCTTTATTATTTTCAACCATTATTTCTCATTCAGTTTATGGAATCATTGAAACTTGCACATCTTTAAATTGTTATATGATTAAAACACACACATTATGAAACAATTAAAAGTAATATTGAGCTTGGTTTTAATGGCATCGTCACTGCCATTGTTTGCCCAAACAGACAAGGAAACAACTGATAGAATCATTAAAGAAAAGAATTATACTTTCATCGCAAATACCGCTATCCCGATGGCTAATTTGGATATTTCAAGGGTATTGGAAAGAATGCCAGGCAATGTTGGCGGTGGCGGATCCATTAACTTAAGCGGTTCTAGTTATGATTTTAGAGTTACAAAAGATAGTGTAGTTGCCTATCTGCCTTTCTACGGAAGAGCGTTTTCTGCGCCTTACAATCCTAATGAAGGAGGGATAAAATTCACTTCTAAAGAGGATGACAAAGTAAATGAGTTAGCTATTTCTTACTGATCTGTATTTGATAGATATGAGGCCATTTTTTCCCCGTAACAAAAAGTCGTTTGGTTGCTTTGTCGTAAGCAATGCCATTTAACACGTTATTTGCTCTTTCGTCTTCTGTTTTGAAGTAGTCTGAAGGAAATATACCAGCTAAATTTATTCTGCCTTCCACAGCTCCATTATCTGGATTTATGATTAAAATTTCGTTGGTGGTATAAACATTCGCATAAATTTTTCCATCAACCACTTCCAATTCATTCAAATTTTGAATTGGTCCTTTGTTATCATAAACATCAATTGAACCAATTCGGTTGTATTTATCCTTATCCAGAAAGAATATGGTATTTGAACCATCTGTATTTAACACCTTCTCTCCGTCGAAAGCTAAACCCCAACCCTCTCTGCCGGTGGTATAAGAAAATTCTGAAAGTTTTTTCAAAGAAGCTTTATCATACACAAAGCCAACTTTTTCACGGTAAGTAAGCTGAATAATTTTATCGCCAATTACGGTAATTCCTTCTGCGAAATATTGCTTATCAACTGGGGTAGATTGCACTATTTTTCCTGTAGATGGCTCCACTTTACGCAAATCTGAATGTCCGTAATCGCCAGCACTTTCATAAAAGAATCCATCGTGAAATTCCAAACCCTCTACATAAGATGAGGTATCATGAGGTAAAGTTTTGATGACTTTATAAGTATATTCTATTGGTGCCTGAGCAGCCAAAACATTAATGTTCGTGGTCAAATCTTCAGCCTCTGCTCCCTCATAAATTTTCGCCGTTATGATATGGCTTCCTAATTTTAGGCCTTCCGTTTTTAACTTGATTGCTGAAGTATCCGCTTTGGACGCAACCTTTATGGTATCAATCAGATAAACAACTGAATCCACCTTTTTATCTTTGCCAAATTGAATTTTTGTTTCAAATTCATTCCCTAACGGAACATTCAACCCTATCATTGGGGATAAGAAATTGCGATAGGCATTAGGTTTATCATCTGTACATGAAGTTACGAAAGCAACGATAATTCCAATAAATATTATTTTTTTGATTTGATCAGTCTTCTTTCCAAGTTATTTCACAATCACGGAACCCAGGAACTTCGATATTTCACGTTCCACCCCTTTGATCACGCCATAACGTTGCATCAAAATCATCTGGTTATCGGTGTCTTTTTCTTCCTTGATCTCTTTTAGCAAATTGGTCAGAATCTTATCCACTTTGCGTTTTTTTAAATGAAAAATTCCGCCCAAAATGGTTGCTTTTAAATTCATGCTTTCATCCTTCACATAAATCAAATGTTTATTTAACCAGTTCTCACTTAAAGCATATTCTGAGGTGGAGAGCGTAATCGCTAAATCAGCGATATCTCTATCTTCATGTTTGATGAAATGATTCGCCGTAGGTAATCTGCCACTATCAATTTCCGTTTTATAATGATCAATTATCTTTTTACAAAGGATGTTTTCAAATTCCACATCGGCAAGATTTTGCATGATGAAAGAGCCAATGTACATATCATCAATTTTATCCCAGTTTACAAATTCATGCCCATAAGCCAATAATAAGCGCACAATTTCTTTTTCCTGATTTTCATCTGTTTCTGCTGGGGTATGTACATGACCTGGCCCCGCATTGTCATCCCATAAATCATCTGGCGGACCAAGTGGTTCTGGTGGACCTGAAGAATAAGGATTGCTGTTATTATTTGAAAAATTACTTTGAGCTCTTTGATTGCTTTCGAAGTTTTTCTTAACCTTATTGGAGCGCATTTTATTCAATTCGCTCATTAAGATTTTCTCTTCAATTTCCAACAAACTACTCGACTCACGAACGAATACGGAAGCTTTAATTGGATCGGGAATTTTGGCAATACTCTCTACAATATCCCGAATGATGCCTGCCCTTTTGATTGGATCATCACCAGCATCTTTTAATAAAACATTGGCTTTGTAAAGGATAAAATCTTTGCGGTTATTTTCTAAATAGATTTTGAAAGCGCCTGCACCCACGTGGTGCATGTAAGAATCGGGGTCATGCCCATCAGGAAAAGACACGATTTTCACATTCAGTCCTTCTTCCAAAATCATATCCAAACCACGCAACGAGGCTTTTATACCCGCAGCATCGCCATCAAATAAAATGGTAATGTTTTGCGTAAAACGACCAATGAGTTTGATTTGCTCAACCGTTAAGGAAGTTCCGGAAGAAGCCACTACGTTTTCAATACCTGCCTGATGAACCGAAAGCACATCGGCATAACCTTCCGCCAGGTAACAATTATCTAAATCGCGAATGGCTTTTTTGGCGTGGAATAAACCATACAGCACATTCGATTTATGGTAAATCTCACTTTCTGGCGAGTTTACATATTTTGGAACATTTTTATCGGTCTTTAGCGTTCTTCCACCGAAACCAATTACCCGCCCTGTAAAGCCATGAATGGGAAACATGACGCGACCACGAAAGCGATCGTAAATTTTCCCGTTATCATTTTTAATAGATAAACCTGTAGATTCCAAAAATTCAAGTTTGTGTCCTGCATTGGTAGCGCTTTGGGTTAAAGCATCCCAAACATCAGGCGAATAACCAACCTCGAATTTTTTAAGGATATCCTCTCTAAAACCACGCTCTTTGAAATAACTTAAGCCAATACTTTTGCCTTCATCAGTTTCCCAAAGTTGTTTTACAAAAAATGCCGCTGCAAATTGAGAAACGATATACAAGCTTTCCTTTGCACTTTGGGCTTCGGCATCTTGTGGTGTGAGCTCGGTTTCTTCAACCTCGATATTATATTTATTGGCTAAAAACTTAAGTGCTTCCGGATACGAATATTTTTCGTGATCCATAATAAAGCGCACCGAATCCCCACCCTTTCCGCAGCCAAAGCATTTATAAATTCCTTTGGTTACCGATACGTGAAAGGATGGTGTTTTTTCGCCATGAAAAGGGCAATTACCTATTAAACTAGTTCCGCGTTTTTTTAAGTGCACAAAATCCCCTACTACCTCCTCAATTCGGGCGGTATCCATTATCTTATCTATCGTTTCGCGGTTTATCATTTTTTGAGTTACAAGTTGAATGTTATAAGTTACGGGTGAGTTTTATAAACCATAAGCGTCCAGACTTACAACTTATAACCTATAACTTTTAACCTCATTTAACCAATGGCAACAATTGCTCTGCCACCAATTTGTTTCCTGTTTCGTTTAAGTGAACACGGTCGGTGGTTAAAATACCCTTTTCTTTATTCAGGTACTTATCATAATCAGTCCCGGTGTGTGATGATTGTTTGTGCCACACATCGTTAATGCCCACATAAATCACAACCAGATCGGGTTTTTTATTCAATACATCATCTTCCAAACGCAGGTACAAATCATAAATCTTGTTGCCTCCAATACCTGCACCTAAAACTTCGTACTTAGTAGAATCCAAAGATTTTTTAATCAGTGTGACGTAGCCGTTTTTCGATACGCCTTGTTGTGTAATGGAATCTCCAAAAAATATGATTCGTTTTGGTTTTAATGTCATTGAAGTAAGTGCAATTAAGCAGAAGCTCAGTAAAATGCCCGTTCTAAATATTGTTTTCATCTTAATTTGGTTAGGTTATTTTAATCAATTTTTTTAAGGTCTAGATCTTGAAAATCAAAGCTAAAATCAGTTAATGGAGAAATTGCTTCCATTTTAATGCCGTTGGGTTTTCCTTCAAAATCCAGTAAAAAGTTTACAAACGCATCGGCATCCAAACTTCTATCGTACCACTTCACAATAAAAGTATTGCCTTTGTAATACACCATATCGCCTTTTAATTTAGGAGAATTTTTAGCCTCGAAATGCATTTTTCCATTCAATTCACTGATGGTTACCATACCGAACCACTCATCTTTGTATGCACCTAAATAATTTTTAACATCTGGCTTATTGGTAACGTTTTTTTGAGTGGTAGCTATATCGGCATAAACTTTATCGGTTACTTTTTTAGCATCATCTTTTTCTTCTTTTTCATTATCTGATGCATCCTTGATTCGATTTTCTCCAGTAACCCCATAATAGCCATCCTTGATAGATTCAGTAATTGCGGTAAAAGCACCACCGGCCTGTTGATTGGTTAGTACGATAATGCCCAGTTTTAAATCAGGGATTAGCGTTACCTCACTTACCATTCCAGCTAAGCCACCAGTATGTTCAGCGACCATGTTACCTTTTTCATCACTCAAAAACCAGCCTAAGCCGTATCCAAAAAAATGCCTGTTGTAAGCTCCTTTTCCAGCGGGAATAATACTGTGCAGCGTCCACATTTGATTTTGAGCTGCCTTACTAAACAACATTTTGTCGAGTTTTTCACTATACTTCCCCCCATTGAGTTGTACCAGAACCCATTTACTTAATTCACTTACACTGGCGTTCATCCCACCTGCGGCGTTGCTGTTTTCCGTAAAGTCTTTTGGAATAACGGCTATTTTTCCATTTACAGGAGCATGTGCATCAATAATATTGGTTTTATCTTTTAAACGATTGAATGATAAAGCGCTTTTGGTCATGCCTAAAGGCTGCATGATTCGGCTTTCGATAAAATCTTCATATTTGATTCCAGAAATTCTTTCAATTACTTCGCCGGCTACGATGTAAAGCAGGTTATCATAATCCCACTTGGTACGGAAACTGGAAACGGGTTTAAGATATCTTAAATTATGAATGATTTGTTTTTTTGAAACCGTTGAAGAATCTGGCCAGATCATTAAATCGCCTGCACCCAAACCCAATCCACTTCTGTGCGACAGTAGATCACGAATGGTAAATTCTGACGTCACATAAGAATCGTATAATTTAAACTCAGGAATAATATCTGTAACCTTAGTATCCCAAGTGGTTTTCTTTTCATCAACCAACATTCCAATAGCAG
>SEDB01000057.1 GCA_004210715.1 Pedobacter sp. | reverse complement strand
TTTATTTCACTCCTAATTTTATCAAAGCAAACACCGAATAGTTAAGCATATCCTGGTAGTTTGCTTTAACACCTTCAGATGCTAATGTTTGCCCTTCGTTATCTTCTATTTGCTTAACGCGGAAAATTTTCATTAAAATTAAATCTGTTAAAGAACTGATGCGCATATCACGCCAGGCCTCGCCATAATCGTGGTTTTTGGCAAACATTAAATCTTTTGTTTCTTTAACCTTTTCTTCAAATGAAGTCAAATTCTATAGCGGTATTTGTTTGTGCCAATTCGGGTAAATTATTTAGTTTTAATGTATTTTTGTTGCCAAAGAACAAAAGCTAAAGATACATTTTTAAAGCGAAACCCAAATCCCGCAAGGGTTTATTATGGAGGAAAAAAACTTTTTCGAACCCAAAAAAAGCCTCAACGTAAAAGGCAGGTTAATTGATTTGAGCAAGCCTAAAGTGATGGGAATCTTGAACATTACGCCAGATTCTTTTTACAGCAGTAGCAGAACCAAATCAGTTTCCGAAGCGCTTTCTCAAGCAGAGAAATTTTTGCAGGAAGGAGCAACTTTTATCGATATTGGAGGTTATTCATCGCGACCTGGTGCTACTGATATTTCAGCTGATGAAGAATTACATAGGCTAATGCCAGTGGTGGAAGCGATTTCAAAGATGCTTCCCGAAGCCATTATCTCGATTGATACATTCAGGGCAAAAGTAGCCGAAGAAACCATTTATGCAGGCGCACACGTGGTGAATGATATTTCTGCCGGAGATATGGATGCAAAAATGTTTGAAACCGTTGCCAGACTGCAGGTTCCGTACATCATTATGCACATGCAGGGAACACCCCAAAACATGCAGCAAAATCCAACCTATCAAAATGTAACGCTGGAAGTTGTGGATTATTTAGCAAAGAAAATCGCCAAACTTCGCTCCATGAAAATCCATGATGTTATAATCGATCCAGGTTTTGGCTTTGGAAAAACAATTGCACATAACTATCAATTATTAAATGAGATGGAAGCTTTTAAAATATTTAAGTTACCCATTTTGGCGGGCTTCTCCAGAAAAGGAATGATCCATAAAGTTTTGCGAATTGCAGCTGCAGAAGCGCTAAATGGAACAAGCGTTTTAAACACCATTGCCTTACAAAAAGGAGCTGGTATTTTGCGTGTTCACGATGTTAAGGAAGCTGTTGAATGCGTGAAGCTGGTAGAAATGCTTGGCACTTAATTTACTACATTTAAACAATTAATCAAAAAGAACTATCTTGTGGCTAATGAAAGGATTTGATTTTGATTTTCTGAAAGTATCTCCAACTGATGTAGTTGACATTGTATTGGTTGCGATTCTGATTTATTACGTCTACACACTGATTCGCAATACTTTAGCGGTAAACCTATTGGTCGGAATGTTTATTATCACCGTATTTTACTGGATAGTAAAGGCGCTTCACATGGAACTGCTGACCACCATCATTGAGAAATTTATGAGTGGAGAGTATCTTTCAAAAAAACAGCCCACTTCATGATGGCGCTGTGGTAATTTCTGAAAACAAAATTAAAAGTGCCAGTTGTATTTTGCCATTAACCGATAACGACCAACTACCATCTCAATTTGGTTTAAGACACAGGGCTGGTATAGGTGTTTCAGAAACAACTGATGCAGTAGCCGTGATTATATCAGAAGAAACTGGAGAAATATCTTACGCCAAACAAGGCCGGGTGAGAATGAATGTTTCTTTTGGGGAACTGGAGAAATTGCTGAATAAAGATTTTTAGTAAACACAGGTTAGAAGATTTTAAAGATTACACAGATTAATGAAAAATCTAAATCTGTGTAATCTTTAAATCTGTGTAATCCTTTTTAACAGTATTGCTCAAAAGCACCAATCAGGTTATCAGCAATCATTGCCGCTGGTCTGCCTTCAATTTGGTGGCGTTCGATCATGTGAACTAATTTACCATCTTTAAACAAAGCCATTGCTGGAGAAGACGGGGGAAAAGGCATCATATAGTTTCTAGCCTGATCTACGGCTTCTTTTTCCATACCTGCAAAAACGGTTACCAATTTATCAGGGTGTTTTTCATGAGCTGCTGCTGCTCTTGCCGCTGGGCGGGCATTTGCTGCTGCACAACCACAAACCGAATTTACTACTACTAAAACTGTTCCTTCGCCTTTAATGGCTTGGTCAACATCATCAGCATTTTTTAATTCTTGAAAACCTACGTTAGTTAATTCCTTACGCATTGGCTCTACTAAATATTCTGGATACATTATCGTGAGTTTTTTTATTTAAAATTTGAATGGTACAAAAATAAGAAAATCGGATGGCATGCACCATCCGATTTATATTTTTAAGGTAAAATTAAAACTGCTATTTAAAGCCTCTAAAAAATCTATCGTAAGCTTCGGGATTTGTAATCGCTCCTGCTACAACTAGCACAACAACTACTATAAAAAGTATGCTTAATATCGTTGCGATCATACCACAAATTTTTCCAGCTTTGGCATTTTTAAATGACGATTCTGTGTATACGCCAGGATTAAGCTGATACTTTTTAACGTCTCCAGCACCTAAAACCCAAGCGATGATTCCAAAGATTAATCCGAAGATACCATAGAAACAACAAGCTGGAAGCGCCAAAATCCCCAATACTAATGCGACTGTGGAATTTGGCAAATTTTGCTGCCCCATTCCGCCACCAAATTGTCCAAATGGAGGTTGTTGTTGAAAAGGTGGTGGTGTGATAGGCCCAAAGCCTGAAGGTGGATTAGCCGGTTGTTCGGGTTTATTTAAATCGATAGGATTATTTTTCGGGGTATTTTCCTGTTCTTCTGACATACTTAAGCGGTAAGTTGATGATTGTATATTTTATAAATGTAGTTGATTAGTACAATTACTGCAACAGCAAAAAATGAAATTTTGATTAGTGCTGCACCAAACTTAAAATCGAATTTTAAGTGAAGCAAAGTAAAAATGATTATGGCTATTAAAGGAATAGTTGCAGGATAGAACTTAAATGACGCAACTAAATTGCCCCTAATTAATGCCAATAATGATCTTTGCAAACCACAGCCAGGACAATCAAAACCAAAATAAGTTTTGAACGGACAAGTAAAAAGATGATGACTTAACCAATCAAAAAAATTAAGTTGCTGCAGTATCATTAGTGTTTTCAATAAATTTAATCTGAGCGTCTTTCCAAATTTTATACTTTTCCAGGTCTTTTACAACTTGTTTATATACCAGATTCAGCACAAAAATATCATCAATGAAGCCCAGTAACGGCACAAAATCAGGAACAACATCCAGCGGAGAAAGAAAATAAATCAATCCTCCTAAAATAGCCACTATTGATCTTTTTGGAATCTCTGTATAATCGCCATTTACATAATCTTTGGCAACACCAAACAGCAAAACCATTTTAGCCCAAACTCCATCTAACTCACCCTTGTTATTTATTGCTTTGCCTAAAGCTTCTTTTATTGTGCTACTCGCTTTGGATTTATCATCTAAGATTAAGGTTGCCCGATTTTCAGATTTCTTGAAAAAATCAAGTATTTTTTTTCTATTAAATCTCATATCAAAATCTTAACAATTACTAATCCAAAAAGTTATGCAGCCGTTACATTGATCATCTCCAGAATATCATCAATATATTTTCTTTCGTTGGCCAGGCGGGGAACTTTGTGTTGCCCACCCAATTTATCTTTTGCTTTTAACCAATTGTAAAATGTGTTGGCTGGAGCATTGTGCACAGTTGGCCTGCAAAGTGCCATATCTTTAAATCTTTTTGCATCATAATCAGAATTTACTTCACGTAAGGTATTGTCCATTACATCAATAAACTTCTCAAAATCATCAGGCTGTTTATCAAATTCGATAATCCACTCATGGCCCCCTGCTTTCTCGCCTTCAAAGTAAATCGGTCCGGCGGTGTAATCTTTTATTTCCGCTCCTGTTGCCATGCATGCTTTGGTTAATGCCTGTTCTGCATTGTCAATAATGACTTCTTCACCAAAAGCATTGATAAAATGTTTAGTACGGCCGGTAATTTTGATTCGATAAGGAGCAAGTGAGGTAAACTGAATGGTATCGCCAATCATATAACGCCATAAACCACCGTTTGTTGATATCACAATTGCGTAGTTTTTATGCAGTTCTACTTCGCCCAATAATAACGCCTTTGGATTTTCATCTCCAATGTTTTCCATTGGGATAAATTCATAGAAAATGCCGTAATCAAGCATGAGCAACATCTCATCAGAATCATCCAGATCCTGAATGCCAAAGAAACCTTCTGATGCATTATAAGTTTCCAGATAATACATATCATTCGATGGAATAAGCTGTTTGAATTGTTCACGATAAGGTGCGAAGTTTACTGCACCATGGATATAAACTTCGAGATTAGGCCAAACTTCGAGCAGATTACTTTTACCGGTAAGTTCTAAAACTTTCTTGGCTAACACAATTGTCCACGTGGGTACACCCGAAATACTGGTAACATTTTCATGGATGGTGGCTTCTGCCATTCTATCCATTTTTATTTCGTAATTGTCCATTAACGCAATGGACATATCTGGTGTACGATAAAATTCTGCCCAGATTGGAAGATTTTTAATCAGCACAGCTGATAAATCGCCATAAAAGCAATCTTCATTTAACTGGTTTACCTGATGACTTCCCCCTAAAACCAAACCCTTTCCGGTAAACATCTGGTTATCCGGCCGGTTATTGCAGTAGATGGAAAGCATATCTTTTCCACCTTTAAAGTGGCATTCTTCTAAACTTTCTTGAGAAACCGGAATAAACTTACTGCGATCGCTGGTGGTTCCAGATGATTTTGCAAACCATTTAATATCAGAAGGCCAAAGGATATTTTGCTCGCCAGCCAGCATCCTTTCGATGTAAGGCTTTAATGTATCATAATTTTGTATTGGAACCCGTTCCTGATATTGTTGTGTTGTTAAAATAGATTTATAATCATATAATTTACCCCACTCTGTATTTTCAGCACTATCAATTAAGGTGTGAAACCACTCTTGTTGCACATCATGGGGGTATTTCATAAAAAGCTCGATCTGATGGATCCGCTTTTTCATTAACCAGGTAAAAATTGAATTTACGATTGCCATGAGTCTTAATTAAACATCAAATTTCTTACGTTTGAGTACGAAGTTGGATCCCAAATAAACTTTTCTTACCATTTCATTTTCTGCTAAAACCTCAGGAACCCCTTGTTCAAGAATTTTTCCCTCAAAAAGCAAATATGCCCTATCGGTAATGGAAAGCGTTTCCTGAACATTGTGATCAGTAATTAGAATACCAATATTCTTATGTTTTAGTTTTGCTACAATGCTTTGGATTTCTTCTACCGCAATGGG
Organism: Pedobacter sp.; assembly: GCA_004210715.1. Taxonomy (GTDB): domain Bacteria; phylum Bacteroidota; class Bacteroidia; order Sphingobacteriales; family Sphingobacteriaceae; genus Pedobacter. The sequence continues at coordinate 20,051 of SEDB01000057.1, read as the reverse complement.
GTCTACCCCTGCAAATGGTTCATCCAATAAAATAAAATTAGGGTTTGCAGCAAGAGCACGGGCAATTTCTGTACGCCTGCGTTCACCTCCTGACAATAAATCGCCTCTGTTTTTACGAACTTTATGTAAACTAAATTCGTTAATCAGTTCTTCTAATTTATCTTTTTGCTCCTCCTTGGTCATGTTGCTCATTTCCAAAATGGCCAGGATATTATCTTCTACGGTAAGCTTTCTAAAAACAGAAGCCTCTTGTGCTAAATAACCTATACCTTTTTGTGCCCTGCGATACATGGCATCTTCGGTAATATCTTCGTCCTCTAAAAAAATACGCCCTTGGTTTGGTTTAATCAAACCCACAATCATATAAAAAGAAGTCGTTTTTCCTGCTCCATTCGGACCAAGTAAACCAACGATTTCCCCTTGACTTACACTAAAGGAAACATCGTTTACAACTGTACGTTGCTTATATTTTTTAACCAGATTTTCGGCTCTTAATATCATTCTTATTTACGATTTTTGATTTACGATTTACGCTGTAAACGCAAATCAAATTCATGTATTCTAACATTTTCGTCATCCTGAATTTATTTCAGGATCTATAAAATTAAGATGCTGAACTGAATTCAGCATGACGATTACTCTAATCAATTAACTCTTATCCCTTTTATATTGAGTTGCAAACGTTTCTTATCTCTCCACACATTTTCTTCAATCGTATAACAAACAGAAAACGGAGCTTTTGGTTGTAAAAGATTTTGGAATTCTGCCAATCCGAATGCAATGCATTCAAAAATAGGCGAATTTTGTTGTTTTATATTAATTTTTAAATGATTTGCACCAACGGCCATGGCATGTCTATCCAAATAAACATCATGTGTTACAAAAATTGGCGCCATGTTTTCTGGTCCAAAAGGTCCCATTTGCGACAGTACACGAAAGAACTTTCCATCAATTTGAGCCAGATCAATTTCAGCATCGATTTTTATCATCGGCGTAAGAAGCTCTTCAGTTATTGAGGCAGAAACAATTTCCTCAAATCTATCGGCAAAGGCCGTAACATTTTCCTCTTGCATGGTTAAACCTGCAGCAAATTTATGACCTCCGTACTGATCCAAAAATTCTGCACAACCACTTAAGGCTTCATACAAATCAAAGCCCACAACTGAACGGCATGAACCCGCTACATGACCATTTGATTTAGTCAGAACGATTGTTGGGCGATAATATTTTTCGGTTAAACGCGATGCAACGATTCCAATAACACCTTTATGCCAATTCTCATTAAAAACTACCGTTGTTTTTCTGTTGATCAAAACTTCACTATCGCCAATTAAAGCAAGAGCTTCACGGGTAATATCCTGATCGTAAGTTTTACGTTCCGTATTTTTCAGGTTAATCATTTCGCTTTGCTCCAGTGAATTGCTATCTACCTGGCAAAGCAACATGGCTACGGCGTGTTTGGCATGATCAATTCTACCTGCGGCATTTATCCGCGGACCTAAAGTAAAGACCACATCAGTAATGGTATAATTTTCGGTTTTACCCGAAACTTCCATTAAAGCCCTTAAGCCCTCGCATGGATTGGTATTCAATTTCCTTAAACCATAATAGGCTAAAATTCTATTTTCACCAACAACGGGAACAATATCTGCGGCGATACTTACCATCACCAAATCAAGATATTGCAAGTAAGATTCTTTCGGAAGCTCATGTTTTTGCGCATAAGCTTGTGCCAGTTTGAAACCGATTCCACAGCCTGCCAATTCTTTAAATGGATATTCACAATCTACTCTTTTCGGATCTAAAACAGCAACTGCCTTAGGCAATTCATCGCCAGGTAAATGGTGGTCGCAAATGATGAAATCGATACCCAAACTATTCGCGTAATCAATTTTATCGATTGATTTGATCCCACAATCTAAGGCAATAATTAATGAAAATCCGTTTTCGTTTGCGTAATCTATTCCTGCGGTAGAAATTCCATAACCTTCTAAATAACGATCGGGAATGTAATATTCTATGTTTTCAGTAAGCTGAGAGAAAAAACTAAAAGCTAAGGCTACCGACGTAGTACCATCAACATCATAATCGCCATAAATCATAATTTTTTCGTAGTTGTTCTGCTAATTTCTTTACCGTGTCATCATTACAATTTGATGTCAGCACCCATCTTTTTTCCATTATATTTGTTTCCGAACAGTAAATATACTTTTTTAATTTAAATCTCTACATTTTGCAAGTTCATACCTTATTCGAGGGCACCTACTCTGTAGATGCCACCAAAAAATTTATTCCTTTCGATTCTGCCATTCATAGTTTTAAAGATCGTCCGGCATCTTTGTTTATCAATGTACAACCATTTTTAGTTGAGTTAAAAAATGACTTGATCCTTTTTGATACAGGTTTAGGATTCAGCGATGACCATGGCGAATTGATTTTACATAAAAACATTCGTAATGCAGGCTTTGATCCAACTGATGTAACCAAAGTTCTGATGTCGCATTTGCATTATGATCACGCTGGCGGAATGATCCATAAATTGGGCGACAAAACCGAATTAAGTTTTCCTGATGCGGAGTATATAATTAACCGCGGTGAGTGGGAAACGGCTTTTAGCAGTACCTCTTCTTCTTACCACACCGATATTTTTGAGTTTTTACAACGCAATGCACAGTTAAAATTTATTGAGGGAGATGGAAATTTAGATATAACCATTGCTTTTGAATTTACCGGAGCACATTGTCCTAACCATCAGGTTTTTCTTTTAACTGAAGGAAACCAGAAAGTATTTTTTGGCGGCGATGTTTTACCAGAACCTGGCGAACTGATTAAAAACTTCATTGCAAAATATGATTTCGATGGCCGCAAAGCCATGGAATTACGAAAAGCGTTTGGCAAAAGAGCCGCAGCCGAAAACTGGGAATGTTTATTTTACCACAGCAAAGAGCAGGCAAGTGGTTTTGTTGATGAAGTAGATGGCGGGTTTAAAATTAGGTAGAGATAAGCTGAAAGGCTAAAGGTCAAAGATCAAAGCTGAAGCACCTAAGATGAAAGAGTAAAGCTGAATGCAAAACTCATGAATTATAAATTTCATTGCCGTCAGTTTCAACTGACGGAAAATAAATGAAGCGAGCAAGGCTTTAGCCAAACCTGCAATTTGCAACCTTTGTTTATTGCACTTCTGAACTGTTCTAAACCCGATAGCAGCGAAAATACTTTTTGTTTGCAGTGGTTGTAAATAAACTGTCAATGCTGAAATTTACAAAAATATTGTAGCGAACGGCGGGAACAAACATTAATATTTTCACCAAAATTGCTTCCCAAAACCAAGATAGAATTCATAAAAAATCAGCTACAGTCGTATTAGGATTGCTTCGTACCTCGTAATGACGACACAAAAAAGGTCCCGATTGCATCGGGACCTTTTCCTTTTTCCGAGACCTGAAAAATTATTTTTTAGCTACTAATTTCACACCGATTTCGAAGTTATCATCAATTGCTTTGTCGCCAATGCTATCGAAGAAAGATTTCGAACCGTAACGGATGTCATATTTAGTTCTATCTACTAAAATTTTACCCGCTAAAGCTGTAGCAGTACCATCTGCATTTACAGTAATTGTTGCAGGGAAAGTTACTGGTTTAGTGATTCCTTTAATGGTCAAATTACCGGTTACATTCGCACCAGCAACTTTAGTTATAACAAAAGTAGCTGTTGGAAATTTAGCTGTACCGAAGAAATCATCAGCTTTTAAGTGTCCTTCTAATTTAGCACTACCGTCAGCATCTTTAATTGAGTTCATATCGATAGTGAAAGTACCACCTGTTACTTTTTTACCATCAACATTTAAAGTACCTGATTGTAAAGAGATTGTTCCGTTGTGAGAACCTGTTACTTTTTTACCAATCCAGGTAATGGTTGATTTTGCTGCATCTACAGTGTAAGCAACTGGTTTAATAGTTGTAAAAGCTGATAAAGACACAACTGCAACTAGTAAAAAGATTGAAGAGATTTTTAATTTCATTTTTTGGTTTTTTTAAATATGGTACAAAGATATACTTAAGATAGTTCGGTTGCTATTGATGTATGTTAAGTTTTTCAAAAATAATCCGATTTATTTTAAAGCATTCTATTGACTGGAAAATATTGTTGAGGTTTAATTGAGAATCCATTAAATTATATGGAAAGCTAATACAGGGTTATGATTAATGTTATTCGGGCTTTCCACTAAATCTTCTTAAAACAACTTAGGTCATGCTGAGGCACGAAGCATCTGTTTCATCGGTTGCAGATGCTTCGTGCCTCAGCATGACAGCATATTGAATGCTTGTAATATTTAAAAAGGATATCATTTCAATCCCGTTTAGACACATTAAGGTGCTGCTGCTATTTAAGGTTGCAAGCGGAAATAAATTTAATTATTTATCTTGGCATATAATTTTTGATCATGAAACACAACGCAAAATCAATCCGTCCGTTTATTGGTACGAAAGACTTTGAGATTTCCAGGAACTTCTACCGTGATTTAGGTTTCGAAGAAGTAACATTGGGCGAAAACATGTCTGTCTTTAAAAGTGGTGAAATGGCTTTCTACCTGCAAAATGCCTACGTTAAAGATTGGGTAGACAACACCATGATTTTTATGGAAGTGGATGATGTAGCTCGTTTTTATGAGGAACTTTTAACTTTGGATTTAACAGCAAAATATAATGTTAAAATAACACCCATTCGACATGAAGATTGGGGCAGCGAATGTTTCTTACACGATCCTTCGGGAATTTTGTGGCATTTTGGAGCGTTCTATTAGCGTTCAAAATATAAAATCCTCCCCCTGCCCCCTCCGAAAGGGGATAGCAAATCACCAAACTAAAGCCAAATAAATAAAAGGCAAAAAAATTCTGCAAGCTTTATAAAATGAATTTATAAAACTTGCAGATGATTTATCTAAACAGATTGCCACGTCGGCTGAAAAATCCTCCTCGCAATGACGGGCAAAGAGAATCCTTAAGGCACTATTTCTTCCAAATAACTTTCAACCGGCGGACAAGCACAAATTAACGACCTGTCTCCATGGCTATCATTTACACGACCAACCGATGGCCAGAACTTACGCTCTAACACATAAGGCAGTGGGAATGCAGCAGTTTGACGGCTGTAAGCATGCGCCCACTCGTTTGCAGTAATTACTGAAACGGTATGAGGTGCATTTTTTAATGGGTTATCAACCTTATCTAAAGTACCGTTTTCTACTTCGATAATTTCATTTTTAATGGCGATTAAAGCATCACAGAAGCGGTCTAACTCATGTTTAGGCTCAGATTCTGTAGGCTCTACCATTAAGGTACCCGCAACAGGGAATGAAACCGTTGGTGCGTGGAAACCGTAATCCATTAAACGTTTTGCAATATCAGTCACTTCAATTCCAAATGCTTTGAAAGAACGGCAATCTAAAATCATCTCGTGTGCACAACGACCTTGAGCGCCCGAATAAAGCACCGGATAATGTTGCTCTAAACGAGCTTTCATATAGTTTGCGTTTAAAATCGCGTATTTTGTAGCATTGGTTAATCCTTCAGCACCCATCATGGCGATGTAAGCATGAGAAATAATCAAAATTGAAGCTGAACCCCAAGGTGCAGAAGAAACCGCAGAAATTGATTTTCCTTTATCGATATCAACAACAGCATGACCAGGAAGATAAGGAACCAGGTGTTTTGCTACACCGATTGGACCCATACCCGGACCACCACCACCGTGAGGAATACAGAAAGTTTTGTGCAAGTTTAAGTGGCAAACATCGGCACCAATATTAGCCGGGCTTGTTAAACCAACCTGTGCGTTCATATTTGCACCATCCATGTAAACTTGTCCGCCGTTAGCATGGATAGTTTCACAAATTTCGATAATGCTTTCTTCGAATACACCGTGAGTTGATGGATAGGTTACCATCAAACATGAAAGATTGTCTTTATGTAATTCTGCTTTTGCTTTTAAATCTTCCACATCGATGTTACCGTTTTCTAAAGATTTTACCACAACGATTTTCATATCGGCCATTGCCGCAGAAGCAGGGTTTGTACCGTGAGCCGAAGCAGGAATTAACGCTACGTTACGGTGGAAATCGCCTCTATCTTGATGATAAGCACGAATAACCATTAAACCAGCATATTCGCCTTGCGCACCAGCATTTGGCTGCAAACTCATGGCTGCAAAGCCAGTGATTTCACTTAACCATTTATCCAATTCGTTAAAAACTGAATAGTAACCTAAAACCTGGTCAGCTGGTGCAAACGGGTGTACACGACCGAAGTGAGACCATGTTACAGGAATCATTTCTGCCGTAGCGTTCAATTTCATTGTACAGCTTCCCAATGCAATCATCGAGTGGCAAAGCGATAAATCTTTCGCTTCTAACGATTTGATGTAACGCAACATTTCATGCTCTGAATGGTGCGAGTTAAAAATTGGGTGTGTTAAATATGCTGAAGTACGTTGTAAAGCCGATGGAATAACGGTTTCAACATTTTCTACCACTTCAACCTGGTCGGCTGCTACCGCCTTAACTTTAGCAAAAATTCTTGCAATTAAAGCAATGTCTTCGAAAGTAGTTGTTTCGTCAATAGAAATTGTTGCAACATTACCAGCGTAGTTTAAGTTGATTTCGTTATCTAAACATCCAGAGTGAATGCCACCTTTTAAATCACCTAAATCAAAACGGATGGTATCGAAATAAGCAGAATTTAATTGCTCGTAACCTAAGCTTTTAAGTGTAGATGCTAAGCTTACTGCCAAACCATGTGTACGTTCTGCAATGGCTTTTAATCCTTTCGGACCATGATAAGCCGCATAGAAACCAGCCATAATAGCCAATAATGCTTGTGCAGTACAAATGTTTGAGGTTGCTTTATCTCTACGGATGTGTTGCTCGCGGGTTTGCAAAGCCATACGTAAAGCGTAATCGCCATGGCTATCGATGGTTACACCAATAATACGACCTGGGATAGAGCGTTTATATTCATCTTTAGTTGCAAAAAATGCTGCATGTGGGCCACCAAAACCCATCGGAATACCGAAACGTTGAGTTGTACCAACTACAATATCAGCACCCCATTCGCCTGGAGGCGTTAATAAGGTTAAGCTTAAAATATCAGCTGCAACTGTTAATTTTATATTTTGATTGTGTAACTCAGAAGCAAAGTTTTTATAATCGAAAACCTCGCCATTACCTGCCGGATATTGAACTATCGCACCGAAGAAATCTTCAGTAGCAACGAAATCTAAGTGACTTCCAATTACCAATTCAATGCCGTATGGATTAGCACGGGTTTTTAAAATATCTATCGTTTGAGCAAAAACCAATTCTGAAACGAAATATTTCTTCGCAGCCTGATTTTTACGCGTACTGTATTGCATAAACATCGCCTCAGCCGCAGCCGTTCCTTCATCTAAAAGTGAAGCATTGGCAATTTCCATTCCAGTTAAATCGATAACCATGGTTTGGAAATTTAACAAAGCCTGCAAACGACCTTGCGCAATCTCTGCCTGATATGGCGTGTATTGCGTGTACCATCCTGGATTTTCGAAAACGTTACGCAAAATTACACCTGGCGTAATCGTATCATAATAACCCTGACCGATAAAGCTTTTGAAAACTTTATTTAACAATGAAGTTTGTTTTAAAGCACCAAGATATTCAGTTTCTGATTTCGCTGCTGGCAAATTTAAAGGCTGTTTTAACCTAATTGCCGTTGGAACAGTTTGTTCAATTAGCTCATCAATAGAATTTACGCCAACAGCTTGCAACATTTCAGCTGTATCTGCCTCATTTGGTGCAATATGACGATTTTGAAAATCTTCCTTGTAATGGATATTTAAGCTCATGCGGGTATGAATAATAATTTGCGTGCAAAGGTAAGAAAAACAGTGCTGTATTTCGTTATGTACCAGTGTAAAAAAGGTGTCTTATTTATGCTTAAAAGCGACTAAAATAGTAGATTTTGCAAGTGAGAATTAAGGCAAACGTTTGTTCAATTTAACAGGAATAACTGAATATTTGGAAAGCAATGCTTATGCTAAAATTAAAGTTTGTTTCCATTATTCGCTACAATCTTTTAAAACAACATAATTTTAGATCCAAAGTATAATCTAAAAGATTTTGCTAGTTCATTCTATAAAAATAAATTCTATCATAACCATACCCCCAATATCTTTGAGTTGAATTATCTACATCTCTAATCAATTGATTGGTGTCAGATAAAGTGCCAAAATGAACAATTGGCATTCGGTATTTTTTTAATCCACTATCATAAACCATAGATACGATTGAGTGGTATCTCCATTCTCGCTTTGGTAAAGATGAGCTGAAATAGGTTGTTTGAGTACCCATTTTATACGGGGCAATAAAATCTAAAACAGCCCAAGCATTTTCATTATCCGTAGAATTTTGAACATTATCAAATCTATGTGGCCATTGACCGTTATCTAACAAATATTCTTTAAAAAGCACAAATTCAGCTTTTAAATTAATCGGAAAACCAGACATAATAGAATTCCACCTTTTAGCTTTAAAAAAACTATCTAATTCTTTACCAATATATTGCCTGTTAACATCAGTGATTGCACCTGATTTGTCTACAACAAATTCGATATAATTAAAGTTATTATTTGATGATAAACTATCTCTTAGAATCTTATTTTGATTGATTTTATGTTTTATAACATCATGCAATTCATTTGAGAATTTTTCAAAACCACCTGCGGGATGTAAATGCCTTGGTATGCTGATAAAATCATATATAATATCATCATCCTGAGCATAACCAATTGAAATCAAACAGCTATCCAACAAACTATCGAAATGAGTTGTACCATTTAATTTGATGTTCTTTTTCCTTTGAAGTATTTTATTTAAGTGATGATTTATTTTTTTAATCTTGTTTTGAGACAGCATCGGCACTACATTACCTGAGAAAACATATTGATTAGTCTTTTTATCTCGATCTATAGTAAATGAGGAATGATAGGTACGAATTTTTGTACCAGCAAGCGATTGCTCTAGCGTGTTTTTTAAATTAATTAAGGTTTTATCACTATAGTCTTCAATGTAGTATTGACCAAATAATAAAATAGTTTTAAAGATAAATAGTAGAGAGACAATAAAGGTTTTCATAAATAACTAATTTTCTGCGGTTACTATAAAACTTTTTACCTCAATTCTTTTGACCATCATACAAAGTTACTTCTGCACTTTCCAGCCTTCCTCCTTACTCAACTTTAATTTGTAAGTTTTAGTAATGAAGTTGCTATTTTTACTGGCGTCTTTGTCAAAAGGCTCAAAATCGGTGGTAATCATTTTTAGTGACACTGTAACCTTTGCTGTACTCGAATTCACTTGTTCGAAATCAACAGGCTTTTCATCAGAAAGAACATATGTAACTGTTTTAACAGTTGCTCTATCGTTATCTTGTTTCAAAACTAGTGGACTAGCTTTATCAGTTAGTGTAATTTGATAAACGAAACTGCTGTCTTTTGAAAGGAATTTCTTTTTGGCTTCTTTTAAACTTAAAGTAACCAAACCTTTGCTTGCTAATGATTTGTATTTCCCTAGCTCAAACATATCGTTAGTGCTGTTGAATTTCATTTCTCCAAAGTTGAAACGAGTGGTTTTATATTCTGGATTGGCTTTTAAATAATCGGTAATTACCTCTCCAGCTTCATCCTGGTTAATGGTGGTTTTGGTTTTACATCCGGCGAAGCCAATGATTAGAATTGATAAAATATAAAGAATGTGTTTTTTCATGTTTATGGTATTTGCTTTTTAAAGATATTTATTTTTTTTAAAAGTCAGAGGTCCGAAGCCCGAAAGTCAGGTGACTAAATAAGAATATTTTGGATTTTGCACCTTTTGCCTTAAACCTTCTACCTTTTTCCTTTCCTCAAATATTTCAAGTTAGGCAACACCATTGCTGACAAAATCACACAAACACCTATCCAGCGCAAAAAAGAAACCTGCTCTTGTAACACAAATCCAGCCATCATTACCGCAACTGGTAATTCAGCAGCACTTAAAATAGAACTTAAAGCCGTTCCGATTTTGGGTACACCTTCCGCATAAAACAATGGCGGTATTACTGTCCCGAAAATTGCAATAATTAATCCCCATTTCAATAAACTACCGCTTAATGCTCCGTTATATAAAAACACAGGCGGAAAAAGGATGAAAATTAAAATACATGCTCCCGTAATCATTAATGCACTTTTCTGGAGGGCGGGGTATTCATTTCCGATCCTGCCACTCAACATTAAAAAGCCAGCGTAAGAAATTGCAGCCAGCAGGCCGAAGCCAATTCCTTTTAAACTTAAGCTAGAAATTGATGTTTCAACCATCCCACTGGCTAAAACTGTTCCGCCTAAAACCAACAAAATGGCTAAAAATTGTAATCTGGTTGGTTTCTTTCCATAGATGATAAATTCCAGCAGAATACTCAACCAGATAAACTGCATCAGTAAAATAATCGCCACTGAATTAGGAACCAATTTAACGCATTGGTAGTAAAAAACGGAAACTAATCCTGTGCATGTTCCAGCCAAAACCATTTTCCACCAAGGGGTAATTAACTTGATTTCTTTTGCTTTATATTTCGAAGTTCTGCTTTGAAAGAAAAATAAAACCCAGAGAATCACAGCACCAAAAAAAGCTTGCGCACCTGTAACATCACCTAAAGTGTAGCCATCGTGATAAGCTAATTTTACAAAAGTAGAAAGGATGCCAAAACTACAGGCACCAAAAAAAACAAGGAGGATTCCTTTTAACATTAAAATAGTATAAAGTATTTAGTATCAAGTATCAAGACATAATGCCTAAACTGCAGAATTACATATGAGAAAAAGCCTTGCTCTTTAGCTTGACTAAGAAAGTTGTTGTAAATATTTCTGAATGGTGGTTTCCAAGCCCAAATAAAGTGCATCGCTAATTAAAGCATGACCGATGGAAACTTCCAGCAAACCTGGAATGCTTTGTGCGAAATAATGTAAGTTATGCAAATCCAAATCGTGACCAGCGTTAATGCCCAATCCTAATTGATTTGCATGATGTGCCGCAGCAATATAATTTACGATCGCTTTTTCACGATCGCCAAAATAGTTGTGTGCGTAAGCCTCCGTATATAATTCTATTCTATCCGTTCCAGTTTGTGCAGCGCCTTCCACCATTTCTACAACCGGATCTACAAAGATAGAAACACGAATACCTTCCTTTTGAAAAACAGCAACCATTTCCTTCAGGTAATCTTTGTGTTTAATGGTATCCCAACCGTGATTTGAAGTAATTTGACCATCTGCATCGGGCACCAATGTTACCTGAGCAGGTTTATTAGCTAAAACTAAGTCAACAAATTTGTCCTCCCGGCAATTGCCTTCAATGTTAAATTCAGTAGCGATGACAGCTTTTAAATCGTAAACATCCTGATAGCGAATGTGGCGCTCATCTGGTCTAGGATGGACTGTGATTCCTTGCGCTCCGAAACGTTCACAATCCAAGGCAACCTTAACCAAATCAGGATTATTACCTCCGCGACTATTTCTAAGCGTAGCGATTTTATTGATGTTTACCGATAACTTTGTCATGCAACAAAGATAAGGCTTTGCAGCTGTTAATCTTGAAAGCTTAAATAAATTTGACTTTTTTTTGCTCATATTTGCCCTTAGGAAATGAACTTAAAAGACACCTCCATTTATAAAATACTTCTTATAGTTATTGCCGTTTTTAGCGCATTGGCACTTTTTGGGGGCATCATGGAGCCTGATTCAGCGCTTTATGCATCAATAGCCAAAAATATGGTTTTGCGTAACGACTGGGTAAATATTTATGTTCGTGGAGCCGACTGGCTGGATAAACCACATTTAACATTTTGGTTGGCCGCAGCCTCATTCAAAGTTTTTGGCATTAATACTTTTGCTTATAAACTGCCCTCTTTTCTTTTTGGATTGCTTGGAGCCGGCTACACCTATAAGCTTGCAAAAGATATTTACAATGCAAAAACTGGTTTGATTAGTGCATTGATTTTCCTGAGTGCGTTACATGTTCTCATTTCTACATTTGATGTAAGAGCCGAAATTTACATCACGACTTTTACCTTGGCGGCGATTTACCACTATTTCAAAGCGCATAAAAATTCTTTTTGGCATATCGTTTTAGGCTCTTTCTTTGCAGCTTGCGCCATTATGATCAAGGGAATTTTTGTTTTGATTCCTGTTTTTGGAGGATTTATTATTTATTGGCTACTGACCAACCAATGGAAACAGTTATTAAAAATCAAATGGTGGTTAGCAATAGCTTTAATCTTAATCTTTATCATTCCTGAATTATACACTTTATATATACAATTTGATTTGCATCCGGAAAAAGTAGTTTTCGGAAAAACTGGTGTTTCAGGTTTGAAGTTCTTCTTTTGGGACAGCCAGTTCGGTCGTTTTTTTAATAATGGACCAATAAAAGGTAAAGGCGATATTTCATTTTTCCTGCACACTACATTATGGGCCTTTTTACCTTGGTCGATACTTTTTTACACGGCCGTATTTAATCTTTTTAAAAAGAAAAATAGGATAAGTTTACCTGCCGAAAGCATTTTTATTTGGGTAAGCGCCGCGATCACATTTTTATTATTCTCACTTTCTAAATTTCAGTTGCCACATTATATACTAATTATTTTACCTCAGTTTGCTATCATCACTGCTTTGTATCTTCAGAAACTGGAAGGCAAAAATTTGAAAGTATTTTTCATCATCCAAAGTATTTTAGCCGTACTGATTGTAGCGATATTGTCTGCCGTTTCGATATTTTTCAAGTTTGAATATTATTCCATAGCGAACTCAATATTAATCGTTTTGTTACTCTCTTCTATATTGTTTTTCAAGGATCTGAAATTAGAAACGGTAATTACAAGAAGCGTATTTAGTTCCATTGGATTAATGATTTTCCTATCTGGTTTTTTTTATCCGGCAGTGCTGAAATACGAATCTGGAATGGCTGCTGGAATCTGGCTGAAGCAAAATCAACCGAACGCCAAAGCTGCTGTGTTGATGCATCCTGATGCATTTTCATTCGATTTTTATGCCAATGGTGAACCTCAGTATTTCTGGAATTATGAAACTTTGGAGAAATTTAAAACTGATAAAGATTTGGTCATTTACACCCCAGAATCTGAGTTAGAAAGATTGAAAAAAGATTATCATGCAGAAATTCTTAAATCTTTTGAATATTATCACATCACCAAATTAACTGGAAAATTTATTAATGTTAAAACACGCCCTCAGTTTTTAGAACATTTTTACCTGGTTAAATTGCATTAGTATGGATTTATTCTTCCGCATTATAAAATTTGGATTTTTTATGTCGCGAAGTTCTTTGCTATCGTTATTGTATTTGTCTGGAATTTTTTGGCGAATATGCTGTTTACTTTTAAGTAACGTTTTTGCCAATAAAATAGAATACCACCAACCAGATTAATCCTTTAATGAGGAAGAATAAAAATCCAATTAAGCCTACTCGCTTAAACCACAATTTTATCTTTTCTTTATTCATGGTAATGCCCGTAAAGATAAAATTTTTGAGCTAAATTAGAAAGGTTTTAAATAAGGAAATGCAAATTCGGCATTCCTTATACTGGCTAAAGCGTATAATTCTATTTATGAAAAGTATCCAGAAATAAGTCTTCTACTTTTTTACGGGCCCAAGGCATTTTTCTCAAAAAATTTAAGCTCGATTTTATACTTTGGTTGCTGTTAAAACAATCGATTCGAATCAAGATACCTAATTTTTCCCAACCATAATGGGCTTGCAAGTCTGTCAGGATTTTCTCAAGCGTGATTCCATGTAAAGGATTGTTTTTCTGCGTTTCGGCCATGGTGCAAAGTTAAGTGAAAATTATTGACTAACGGCAGTGGCATCAATCTCAATTAGCATACCATCCAAAGCTAATCTTGAAACGGGGATTAATGTATTTACAGGAAACTTTTGATCTGGCCAAATTCTGGTCGATTCTTCGATGAGCACCTGATGTTTTTCATCATCATAATCTACAACCAATGTAGTAAGCTTGGCAATATCTTGCATTTTCAAGCCCTTACTCGCCAATGCAATCTCAATATTTTCAAAAACAATTTTTACTTGTATTCTAAAATCACCACTTAAAAACCCATCAGTTTTACTGCCACCTTGGCCTGCAACAAAAACCAACAAATCACTTGCAGAAACACTAGCCACGTGTGAATATCCATGTGGACGTGGATCATAAATTCCATCTGGATTTGTGATTTCCAAAATTTTGTTTTCCATGTTTACTAAATTTAATTCAGCTAAATTATTAAATCAATGAATGATAATTGTGAAGTTAATGCCATAAAAAAAGCCCGATAAATTTAATTTACCGGGCTTTGATTTATTTTTTATCTTATTTTTCTTGTGTGAAAACCGTGCTTCCACCACCTTGATTGATGGTAAATTCTTTTTTAGCAGGGTTGAATAAAATTTCGATTCCCGCCTCTTCAAATGAGAATTTATTTTCACTAATATAGGTTAAAGGAAATGCTTGCTGACCAGTTGCCTGAGCCATCAATATTCCATCGGCCTTAGTAATTGTTATTTTAACAGGCATCTTTGCTGAAGAATATACACCTAAATAAGGATCAAAGTTTATTACTGGAGCCGCAGCACTTCCGTTTGCCTCTGCCGACCAAGTATTATTGTCAGGATTACTATCTGGCAATACTTTGTTCGGATCTAAAGTTACTGAAACAACTTCTTCATTAGTTGGATAGGTAACCAACCAGCTTGTATTTTTCATCCAAACATCAACCGGAACCTTTACGATGTCGGTTTTGCCACTTTTTGTTTTAACCTGCAAAATGATTGGCATTGGCATTTTTTCAAGGTTAGAAACCTTAATGGTATAAGCAGTGATTTTTCCATCTTTTTTAACTTCCTGAACTGAGCTAACCGCTTGATCCATTTTCCAGCTGTTTAGGAACCAACTTCTCCAAAACCATGCTAAATCTTCGCCAGCTGCATTTTCCATCGAGCGGAAAAAATCGAAAGGAGTTGGGTGTTTGTAAGCCCAGTTTTTGATGTATTGACGAAATGCATAATCAAAGCGATCCTCTCCAAGAATTTGATTTCTTAAGATATTTAAGCCCCATCCTGGTTTCGCGTATAAATTAATACCAATATTTCCTTCAGTCATTCCATCAGGCATTTGCATGATGTTTTCAAATTTAGGATTACCAATTACTTGCTTACCAATCGCATTCATATTAGTTGTGCGCTCTGCATACTCGCCATTGTTAAAGTTTTTAGATGAGATACCATTGATAAAAGTATTGAAACCTTCATCCATCCAGCCGTACTTACGCTCGTTTGAACCTACAATCATTGGAAACCAGGTGTGACCAAATTCATGATCGATAACACCCCAGGCACTTCCTTTTTTCGCTTTCCAACCACAGAAAACAATGCCAGGATATTCCATGCCGCCAATGTTTGTGGCAATGTTTACTGCCATTGGATAAGGATATTCAAACCATTGTTTTGAATAGTGTTCGATAGTGGTTTTAACATATTCTACACCACGTCCATAACTATCTACACCATTACTTTCAACTGGCTGTGCAGAAACGGCTAAACCTTTTTTACCACTTGGCAAATTGTAACGGGCAGCATCTAAAACAAATGCTTTTGATGAAGCCCAGGCTGCATCTCGAGCATTTACGATTTTAAATTTCCAGGTTAATTTATCTTTCGCAGGGCGAGATTTTGGATCAGTAACTTCATCTTCAGTACGGATATGAACTGTTGCATCGCTATTTTTCGCGGCATTCCATCTTTTTAACTGTTCTGCAGTAAAAACTTCAGCAGGATTTAATAATTCTCCAGATGCCATTAAGATATGACTTGCCGGCGCTGTAAGTGCCATCGTAATATCGCCATATTCGCAATAAAACTCACCTCCACCCCAGTAAGGCAAAGTGTTCCATCCAATTATATCATCATAAACACACATGCGTGGGAACCACTGAGCGATAGCGTAAATTTCGCCATTTTTAGTTGTTAAGTGGCCAGTTCTATCAGAACCTTCTTTAGGTACGATATAAGAATAGTCAATTTTGATCGTTACTACATCTCCGTTTGCAGCCATTGGCTGATCCAAACGAATTTGCATACGCGTATCTTCTACAACCGATGTGAATTTTACAGCCGCAGCTTTCTGCGAAACGCTAACTTTCTGAATTTTATAGCCACCTTCAAAGGCTTCACCTTGTGCACCGTAGCGACTGCGGGCTGGGGTAACTTGCTTGCCACGAGAGTCATTTTTAAAAGTATTTTGATCTAGTTGCAACCATAAATAAGGTAATTTATCAGGGCTGTTGTTTTTATAAGTGATGGTAACACTTCCAGTTACCAAACTCTTGGTTTCATCTAAGTCTGCAGTAATGTTATAGTCAACACGGTTTTGCCAGTACTTTGGCCCCGGAATACCCATTGCCGACCGGAATTCATTTCCATTCTGAGTATAAAAAAGTGGTCCAAATGCTTCAGCAGGACTGTAATTTGTTGTGGGTGCCGCCTGTTGAGCGCTTGCCGAAAACGCAAAAGCACAGCTAGCAAAACACAGCGTGATTAGTTTGTTTATTTTCATGTGAATAAGTTGTAATTCGGTTGTAAATATAAAAAATAAGCACATATGACGCCATATGTGCTTACAATGTTACTTATTAAGGAAAATAATTTAATTTGCTTTTAGCTTTGGTAAATCTTGTAGTTTTCGTTGTTGTGGTGTTAATTTCTGCCAGGCAACATAAGCTTGTGATATGTGATAATTATATCGAAATGGTCGTTCGCTTTTTACCGCTTCAATTGATGGGCGATATATAATCATGAAGTTTTTAAGTTCTTCACCTTTCAATTTTGTTAAGCTAGTGATGGATTTTTCGCTGAAATTTGCATCAATTTCCTCTTGATACATATCTTTTTCTTCTAAATCGGCCTCTTTACGTTGTTGTCTTTTATATTTGCCATAACCCAGATTCAGGTTTAGTCCACCGACTTTATCTGTCATACGTTTTCGCCCTAAATTGCCGCCTGTGTTTAATAAGGTATATTTTTCCGCTAACGGATCTTTTGCATCAGTAATCTGACTATTCATCCTAACACCCCTAACATCTACATCTGCGAGACTTGTTGATTTAACCGGCAAATAAATGCTTCTGTTCAGCAGGCTTGTCAAATAAAGCGTATCGGTGTGATAACCAACTGCCGAAAATTCAATTAAATCTCCAACGCTTGCCTGAATGGTGTATTTACCGGTATTGGTAGTGGTAGTCACTTTTTTGCTATTCAAATTCCTTACAGAAACGCCAGGCAGCGTAACAGATTTCTTATTATAGTCAAAAACAACACCAGTAGTAACCGTTTGAGCGAATACACCAAATGGAAGGGCAATAAATAGGAAGATAATCAGCTTATACATATATCAAAAGTAACTTAGTAAAACATTTCAAGGCTGCATTTAACAAACTTTAACATTACAACAACTGGATTAGCCAAGTGTTTGCGCATATCTTTCCTCATCAAAAGAAATCAATGTCGCTTTTCCATTTTTTTCGATAATCGGACGCTTGATAGCACTCATATTCTCAGCCAGATAAGCAATTGCCTTTTCTTTTGTATCAATTGCCGCTTGTTCATCTTTAGATAATTTTTTCCAGGTCAGGCCTTTTCTGTTTAATACTGTTTCCCAACCAAAAATGTTGCACCACTCATTTAGTTTCTCGACAGTGATTCCTTTCTTTTTAAAATCATGAAACTCAAAATCAATTTGATGTGATTTCAACCAATCAAGTGATTTTTTTACTGTATTGCAATTTGGGATTCCGTAAACGATCATGGAAGTTATGAGTTTTAGGTGATAAGTTATAAGTTTAATTTGACGAAGCGAAGTTAATAAAGAGTTGTAAGTTTTACGTGATAAGTTATAAGTTCAGTCTCTACGACTTAAGGTAATAAAAGAGTTTTAAGTTTTACTTTCAAGACTTATTACCTACAACTTATAGCCTACAACCCAATCGTTCATCACATTTTATAAACCATCCATCACATTTTAAATAGGAGAACGAGAAGTCTTCGTAAAATTGCACCATAAACCGAAAACAAAATGAATATCATTTCTGGCGAAGACACAACAATGAAAACAAGAAACATCACTCAACTGGAGTTTTGGATTTCTACCACACTTTACATTTTAGCACTAATTGGGATTTGTACCTCTACAAGCTATGGCACTGGAAATGCTTATCGTTTTATCGACAACCATATTAATTACAGCAGACTATTTAATTTTTTCCTTCCTGAAGTTTTTAAAATAAGTATTCTCTACGTAAGTTTCTTATTGATCAATTTTTGCTTCATACCACAAATTGCAAAAAAGAACAACATTGTTTTAAATGTTATTCTTAATGTGATCACTACCATTTTGTCTGTAGTTATTTGGATGGTTGCAAACACCTATGCTCAAGCAGATCGTTTAGTGGAGGATTACGATCTAAGCCACGGCTATGCTATTTTGTTCGGGGAGGCTTTTACGTACATTTTTCTACTCTATCTATTATTTAACATCTATGCTTATTTTAACGAAAAAGGGATGGTCCTGTTGGAAAAAATCCCTTTTTTAAAGGATTACAACAGTAGTATTTCTCAGGAAATTTTCATCTCTATAAAAATCTGGATGGTTACCTTAATGGTATTCGCAGTTATATTTTCACCTACCCGTGATTATGAAATTGTTGTAGTTTGTTTAATCGCCCCTCCGGTAAATATCATTTTCACCTTTTTCTCTATTTATTACATTATTCCAAATCTACGTAAAGCTGGTAAGGGCTTTGGCCGCTATTTTTGGGGAAATGTAGCATTAGCGATTATGGTTTGCCTTTTGCTGCTTTTATTATTTGTTGGTTTTATGCGAAACGGCCCGGCAATTCCGATTGCATTAGTATTAACGTCGATTTGCATGGTGTGTGTGGCCACCCCTTTGGCCTGGTATATCTACAAAAACAAATTCGAAAAGCAAACTGAAATTCAAATGCTAAAAACTGAACTGGGAAAATCTGATGCCAGTTTAAATTTTCTAAAATCTCAAATCAATCCTCATTTCTTGTTCAATGCTTTGAATACGCTTTTTGGCACCGCTCTACAAGAAAATGCAGAAAGAACTGGCGAAGGCATTCAAAAACTTGGCGACATGATGCGCTTCATGCTTCATGAAAATACACAGGATAAAATTTCACTTACCAGAGAAGTAGAATATTTAAACAACTACATTGACCTCCAAAAGCTGAGAACATCACGTTCAGGAGATATCAAAATTGAATCCCGTATCGAAGAACAACTCAATAATTTACAGATTACGCCAATGTTACTGATTCCATTTATAGAAAATGCTTTCAAACATGGGATAAGCTTGCAGCAACCATCGTATATTAAAATGACTCTGCAAACGAAAGAAACTACGTTGTTTTTTGATGTGAGCAATAGCATTTACATCAAATCAGATAACGATCCTGAAAAATTAAAAAGTGGCATTGGTTTGGAAAATGTGAAACAACGCCTGGCTCTGCTTTATCCTGGCAAACATGAATTAATTATCCGCGAAAGTGCAAATGAGTTCTTTGTACATTTAACTTTGCAGTTGGATTAATCAAATTCTTATATTGCGACCAAACACTAAAACATGATTGCCATTGCTATAGATGATGAACCCATTGCGCTTGAGATAATAAAATCGCATGCTTCAAAAGTTCCGTTTGTAGCATTAAAAGAAACTTTCACAGATGCCTTTGCTGCGATCAGTTACCTACAGCAAAATAAAGTTGATGTAATTTTTCTCGACATCAAAATGCCTGACATCAGCGGAATTGATTTTTTAAAAAGCTTAAGTAATCCGCCAATGGTTGTTTTTACAACAGCCTACACCGAACATGCCGTTCAAAGTTTTGAACTTGATGC
>SEDB01000374.1 GCA_004210715.1 Pedobacter sp. | reverse complement strand
GCTAAACCTTTATCAGTTAACTGTTTGATTAATTCAGATCCTAAAAATCCCGTTCCTCCGGTTACCAGTATCATTTTATTTTTTTCGAGCTATATGTGGAAATACGCATTCAAAAATAGATATTTGAGGCGAGAGTTTTAAATATATGTCATTAACGGATTTCTTTTCCCCTGTAAACCCCGATACGTTTACGCCTAAGCAAGGTTTTTTCACAAGTCAACTGGGTTTAAAAGCACACATTCATACCGAATCTTTTCCTGATTTTGAAGAAAACACTTACGATTTGGCCATTATTGGTGTGCTTGATGGAAGAGGGGCTGTAAATAATGAAGGCTGTGCATTGGCACCAGATTATTTCAGAGAAAAATTTTATAAACTGAACGAAGGCGCTTTCAGCAGCCGAATTGTTGATTTGGGAAATATCAAACACGGCGCAACGGTAGCCGATACCTATGTTGCCGTTAGAATGGTAGTTTCTGATTTGATCAAAAAAGATATCATCCCAATTATCATCGGCGGAGGACAGGACTTAACCTATGCACAATATTTAGGCTACGAAGATTTAGAACAAAAGGTTGATCTGGTCATTATCGATAATCAATTTGATATTGGTGATGATGAAAATGAAGGCATTGAAACCAGATCTGATTGCTATTTAAACAAAATTTTTCTTCACCAGCCTAACTATCTTTTCAATTACAGCAATATTGGTTATCAAACCTATTTTGTAAACCAAGAGAGCTTAAGTGTAATGGATAAGCTATATTTTGATGTTCATCGCTTGGGAGAATTTGCACAGGACATTACCTTAACCGAGCCGATTATCCGCAATGCGAACATGATCAGTTTCGATTTGGGAGCGATAAGATCAGCTGATGCAGCAGCAAATGCCAATACCACACCAAATGGTTTTGATGGCGAGGAAGCTTGCAGAATTGCCCGTTATGCAGGAATGAATGATAAATTGACTTCAATCGGTTTTTACGAATTTAATCCTGCTTACGATAATAATGGTCAAACCGCCTTCTTACTGGCGCAAATGATCTGGTACTTTATTGATGGTTTTTATGCCCGTAAAAAGGATTTTCCGCTTACACCAAAATCTCAATTCATGATTTATAGAACGAGTTTAAAAGATGGATCGGGAGAAATGGTGTTTGTGAAAAGCAAAAAATCAGATCGTTGGTGGATGCAGGTGCCATATCCATCTGGTCAATCGAAAAATGAACGTTATCACCTGGTTCCCTGCCGTTATGATGACTATCAAACTGCTGTAAATGGCGAAATGCCAGATTTATGGTGGAGAACTTTCCAAAAGCTATCATAATTTTACACAAGCATATACGTTCTAAAAAGCATATATTCCTAACTTTGAAAAACACTAAATCATATTCATGAAAAAAACATTATTAGCTGCAATAGCAATTTTACCATTTGCAGCTTTCGCACAAAAACCTTTTACAATAAATGGAGCTGTAAAAGGACTAAAAACTGGCGATAAAATTTATTTAGTTTATCAGGGTGATGGAAAAAACATTACCGATTCTACAATTGTAGCTAATGGTACTTTTGCTTTTAAAGGAACAGTAGCAAACCCTACACAAGGAAGTTTGTATTTAAATAAAAATCCTTTTGTAACCCGACCTGCAGCAGGCGAAAAATTAGACGGATTAATGGTTTATGTAGAGCCTGTAAATATAAAGCTTACAGCAGCAGACTCTTTAAAAAACGCAACCATTACAGGATCACAAGTTAATGATGACGCTAAGAAATTAAAAGACTTGACTAAGCCTGTAAATGATAAGCTTGCGGCTATTGATGCAGAA
This sequence comes from Pedobacter sp., assembly GCA_004210715.1. GTDB lineage: Bacteria > Bacteroidota > Bacteroidia > Sphingobacteriales > Sphingobacteriaceae > Pedobacter. Next base: position 701 of record SEDB01000374.1, on the reverse strand, counting down.
TACAAAGCATTTACACCAGAGCAAAAAAAGGATGAAAAAATGATGGCAAGCCTTAGAGAGAGGTTTCAAAAAGAGTCAGAAGCGCTACCTCCTATCTTGTTAAGCTTTGCTCAAAGCAATCCAAAATCATACATCAGTTTAAGCGCTGTAGGGCAATTAGCCGGCGATCCGGAACAAGCCACTGCTGTTGAGAAAGCCTTCGAAAGCTTAACACCAGAGTTAAAGAAAACTCCAATGGGTGTAAGATTAACGCAATTATTTGAAGCAGGTAAAAAAACTGCTGTGGGTGTAATGGCTATGGATTTTACTCAAGCCGATACTGCTGGCAAACCAGTTAAGTTATCAGATTTCAAAGGCAAATATGTTTTGGTTGATTTCTGGGCATCATGGTGTGGACCATGCCGTCAGGAAAACCCTAATGTTGTAGTGGCTTATAATAAATTTAAAGATAAAGGATTTACTGTTTTAGGTGTTTCTTTGGATAGGCCAGGCCAAAAAGAAGCATGGTTAAAAGCTATTCATGCTGATAAATTAACCTGGACACATGTTTCGGACTTACAGTTCTGGAACAATGAAGTGGCGAAAATGTATGGCATTCAATCTATTCCAGCAAATTTCTTAATTGATCCGACAGGAAAGATTGTAGCACGTGATTTGAGAGAAGCTGAATTACAAACTAAGCTTCAGGAGTTGCTAGGAAG
>SEDB01000373.1 GCA_004210715.1 Pedobacter sp. | reverse complement strand
CATTCTCGGATGAATTCCATTGCACCTGTTGAATTATTAATATCAGTTAAAACCAACTGATGAATATTTAAAGCACGAGCTTGCTTAACAATCCCTTTTATATTAATCGTTCCATATTTTAAGCTATATGATGAATGTACATTGAGAAACATATTTGGTTTTCAGTTGGCAGTTACCGGGTTATAGCATGAATTGCATTTATCGATTTGAACAATGAGCCAGATTAAATATTTACCCATTAACCGATTTGTATAACTAGCTATTTTAATCTAAAAAGCTAGCCATCCAATTTTGTTGCCGTTCCTAATTCAGCATTTATAAATGTTCTAATTCTTGATCTCTGGCGCTCATCCACTTTTTCCTCTCCATCTTCAACCTGCTTTTCCTTTTTTTTCTTCCGAGGATTGTATTTAATCACTTTTCCATTTTCATCTCTTTCTGGCCCTCTAACAATGCAAGCTTTTACAACTGATTCAATGCCATAATGATTGCGGACTTTGTCCATCGCCTGGTATAAATCGTATTCCACTTCTGAAGTATGATACAAGCCAATTTGCTCAAAACCACTAACCAAGTGCGACAGCTTAACACCAATTAAGCGCAATAACATTCGTTTGGTGTAAAGCTTTTTAAATAAATCGTGTGCTTTGGCTATCAAAAAAGAATCGAGGGCGGTGTAAGGAATTCGGGCTTGTTGCGTTACCGTTTCAAAATTGGAGTAGCGGATGGTAACGGTAATACAAGCCGTTAACTTTTGCTGGCTCCGCAGATCGTAAGTTAAATTAGTAACCATTCCGCTTAATATGGCCTTCATTTTTGAAATATCCATGCTATCGCTTTCAAAGGTGGTTTGCGTACCAATTGATTTTCTTTCGCGGTATGGAACCACCGGAGACGGATCAATGCCGTTGGCTTTTTGCCAAAGACCTAAACCATGCTGGCCTAAAATTTTAAACATTAAATCTTGAGGGATTTCGGCCAGTGTTTGAATTTTTCGTACCCCCATTTCACTTAATTTTTTATAAGTAGCATCGCCAATACCTGGAATTTTATGTACAGCCAAGGGATTCAAAAAATCGCGTACTTCAGGAAAAGGGATTTCCTTTTCTCCATTAGGTTTACACTCATTGGTCCCGATTTTTGAAACGGTTTTGTTTATCGATAAACCAAACGAAATAGGTAACCCCATCTCTTTGATAATGGTTTGCCGAAGTTCGGAGGCAAATTTCATACAACCAAAAAATTTATCCATGCCAGTCATATCGATATAATGTTCATCGATACTGGCTTTTTCAAATAAGGGAACCCGATCGGCAATGATCTCAGTGATTTCATGCGAGGCTTTGGAATAATCGTCCATATTTCCTCTTACAAATATTGCTTGCGGACAAAGTTGCTTCGCCATTCTGCCCGGCATAGCTGCATGCACGCCGAATTTACGAGCCTCATAACTGCATGAAGTTACTACTCCCCGATCGGAATTGCCGCCTACAATAACCGGTTTACCAGCTAGTTTATGGTTTTTTCGCAACTCTACCGAAACAAAAAATGCATCCTGATCCATATGAATAATATGTTTGCTCTTGTCCACCATCCTTGATCATCACTTAAGTTTTACATCGATTATTTAAAACAAAAATACTAATATTATTAGCTTTAAAATTTATAAAACATTTTATTTATCAACAAAATACTAACATTTTTAGTTTTAAAACTACTCATTTTTATTTTTGTTAAAATCATAAGGCTAGAAAGTGACATGGTGTAACTGAAGCAATTACGCTACAATTGGTAATGAATTAGATCTTCACTCTATTCATTATTTATACCGTATGATTGCAGCATAATTACGTTAAGAAGCCCTGAATAATAGGCGTGAATAAGTTTATTAAAAATAAAATTTCGGATACACAAAAGTAATTATACGCGAATAAATACCATCTTATATTAGCGGTATGAATTTTGATCATTTTGAGTCAAATCACCTAAAACATCAGACCCATGAACAAAACAGAATTTAGCTGCATTGTTAACAGCAATGCAAGCTCGCTACGCTCTCATGCACTACAGTTCACAAAAGATATCGATGATGCGAACGATTTGGTTCAGGATACGCTTATGAAAGCGATCAGATTTTTCCATAAATTTGAAGAAGGATCTAATCTGAAAGGATGGCTTTTTGTGATTATGCGCAATACCTTCATCAATGATTATCGTAAAACAGCAAAAAAGAATGCGCTCATCACCACTGAAGAGGAGATTACTTATGCGAACTTAAGCCATAGTGCTACAAGGAATGTTGCTGAAAATAAGTTCATGATGAACGATATTCAGAAAGCGTTAGATAAATTACCCAAAGCCTATCGTGATCCATTTGTCCGTTATTTTGAAGGTTATAAATATCACGAAATTGCTGAAGAGCTTGGTTTACCCATCGGAACGGTAAAAACCCATATCCATCAGGCAAGAATAGAGAACCATTTCTATTGCTAAGGGTTTTATATAACTATTACCTATTGTTCCGATAGCGGTATTTTAAAATAAGCATCAGAATATCCATTGAAAAAGAAAATGCATTGGTAATGATGATGGGCCAGTCTAGAATGAGTATTCCATAGTAAAACCATAAACCATTTCCCGTAAGTAACACTAAAAACATAAATGGCGAAACGTTAGCCGCCTTTCGTGTTTGAATTGTTTTTACGATCTGCGGGATGATCGCTAAAGCAGTTAATACACCTGCCGCTATTCCAATTACTAATTTCAAATCCATTATGCCTTTTTCTTCACACAATCCTTTTGCTTTAAAAAGGTTTTGCTTTTGAAAAGTCAGGTATTTACATCCATGTAGTCTTCATTATTTCAGGTAGTTATCGCATGGCAATACGGTTAAGAAATGTATTTGTACGCAACATTTGAAACTTTAAAACTATGTGAATCTAAATCAGTTGTGTAACCAAACATCAACCTAAATATAATACCATGGCTACTACAACAAAAACTAAAAAAGCGAGTACAAAACCAACGGGGAATACTGGCAAAATGAAAGATTCAGAATTTCATAAATTCTTTGTAGATGAATTAAAAGACATCTATTGGGCAGAAAAACATTTAGCTAAAGCACTTCCTAAAATGAGGAAAGCAGCAACCAGCCCTGAATTAGTGGAAGCATTTGAAAAACATACTCAGGAAACTGAGCAGCATATTGCAACGCTGGAAGAAGTTTTTTCAATGCTTGAGGAAAAAGCAGCCGCAAAAAAATGCGATGCTATGGCAGGACTGCTTGAAGAAGCAAATGGCATAATTGAAGAAACTGATCAGGGTACAATGATTAGAGATGCCGGATTAATTTTAGCGGCTCAAAAAGTTGAACATTATGAAATTGCAACCTACGGTACCTTAGCCGTATTTGCAGAAAACATGGGGCATTCAGAAGTAGCATCTCTATTGAACCAAACCTTAGAAAATGAAAAAGCAACTGATGTTTTGCTTACGCAGATAGCGGAAGGAACAATCAACGCCCAGGCAGTTGAAGAATAAAACATCATTCATAACCCTTAAAAGACTTCTAAATCAGAAGTCTTTTTTTTTAGTTTACACTTGTGCATTCCCAATAGCTATGTTATTTTCGGCTACTCGCTAAACAAACATTTGAAATCCCTTGTCGTATTTATAAAATCTATACTATGAAAAAGACAATCATATTTGTACACGGAATGTTCCAAAACCCAAAAAGCTGGGCGGGATGGGTTAACTTTTTTGAATCGAAAGGCTATCAATGCATTGTTCCGGCATGGCCTTACCATGATGGAGAACCAGCAGATTTAAGAAA